>JADFJT010000181.1 GCA_022566015.1 Pseudomonadota bacterium
ACGCCTTCTTCGATCGATAGTTATCTTAATATTCCGGCTCTGATCTGTGCTGCTGAATTAACCAATGCGGCTGCGATTCATCCGGGCTACGGATTTCTATCCGAAAACGCCGAATTTGCAGAACAGGTCGAGTCCAGTGGTTTCAAATTTATTGGCCCCAGCGCCGCTGCGATCCGCACCATGGGTGATAAGGTCGCCGCGATAAAGGCAATGAAAGCTGTCGGCGTACCTACCGTGCCAGGGTCTGATGGCCCTCTGAATGATGACAACGCCAGAAATCTCGAACTGGGTAAAAAAATTGGCTATCCCGTCATTATTAAAGCCTCCGGTGGTGGGGGTGGTCGCGGCATGCGCGTAGTACACGCTGAGGGTAGTTTACAGAATTCAATTCAGCTAACCCGCTCAGAAGCAGGTGCTGCGTTCAACAACGATATCGTGTACATGGAAAAATTTCTGAGCACACCGCGCCACATTGAAATCCAGATACTGGCTGATTCGCATGGAAACGCTATTCACCTGGGCGAGCGCGACTGCTCCATGCAAAGACGTCACCAGAAGGTCATCGAAGAAGCGCCGGCACCAGGAATCACCCCGGAACAACGCAATGCAATAGGTGAACGTTGCGCCCAGGCCTGCATTCAAATGGATTACGAAGGTGCGGGTACCTTTGAGTTTCTGTACGAAAATGGCGAATTTTATTTCATCGAAATGAACACTCGCATACAGGTGGAACACCCAGTAACCGAAATGGTAACCTGGGTTGACATCGTCAAGGAACAAATTTCGATCGCCGCTGGCAACCCATTACGATACAAACAGGAAGATATCCATATACATGGTCATGCTATCGAATGCCGCATAAACGCCGAGGATTCTAAAACTTTTCTGCCCTCACCCGGTAAAATTACTTTGTATCACGCACCGGGTGGTCCTGGGGTCCGCATGGATTCACATATATACAATGGATATACGGTTCCCCCATATTATGATTCGATGATTGGCAAGTTGATCACTTACGGTAATTCGCGCGAATCGGCCATCGCCCGTATGAGTGGCGCTCTATCAGAAATAGTCATCGAAGGCATCAAAACGAATATCGCTATGCAAATAGATATTATCAACGATGCGAATTTTAAACAGGGTGGTGCCAATATTCATTATCTCGAAAAGAAACTGGGAATCTCTGATTAATTTCTAGGGAGCCTCTGATTAAGTCTGGGCGAATCAAATTGTGATTCGAAATGCCGAAGCGTCGAACCGTTCAGATCAAGGCGTGGAACGCAAGGCCGCTCCTCGACATCCTGTCGCTGCGGCACTGGCACTTCCCTGTGCGGCGTCGCACCGCTATTGCTCAGTTTCACAACGCAGAAATTGATCATTTTGGACACAAGGTGTTCGTTCATGACTTAATAAGAGGATCTCTAACATGGCCTGGTGGCAACTCAGCGTCCAATGTAAAGCAGCCGAGCTCGAGCAAACCGAAACGAGCTTACTCAGACTCGGCGCTGTTAGCATCACACTTTCGGATGCAAAAGACGAACCGCTTTACGAACCCGTACCGGGTGATAATCCAGTCTGGCAACATTCGTTGGTCACTGGTCTGTTCGATCAAAAACAAGCTTTGCAAAGTTTGCGCAACGACCTGGCAAAATTGCTACTACCCCACCAGGTTTCCAGTATTAGAGAGGCCGAGATAGCAGATCAGGACTGGGAACGCGCGCATTTAAAATATTTCAAACCGATTCAATGTGGAAAAAACCTGTGGGTAGTTCCGAGCTGGGCCGATCCTCCCGACCCAGATGCGATCAATATTCGGCTCGACCCTGGACTCGCTTTTGGCACCGGTAGCCACCCTACGACCGCACTTTGCCTCGCCTGGCTGAGCGATAAAAACCTGAATGATCAGTCAGTTATTGATTATGGCTGCGGTTCTGGCATTCTTGCTATAACTGCCTGCAAACTAGGTGCGGCCCACGTAATTGCAGTCGATATTGATCCACAGGCACTCAGCGCTACTCGAGACAATATGAATCGGAACGGAATCGACCCTGCCTCGTTCAAAACCTGCCTGCCTGAGCGGATGGATCTCGAAGTCACCGATTTACTCATTGCAAACATCCTGTCGGGGCCGCTGGTAGAACTGGCCGAAAAACTGACCAGTCTGGTGAAAAAAGGTGGCAAAATTTTACTGTCGGGGATTCTCGAAAACCAGTTAGATGATATAACATCCGCTTACCAGACCTATTTCGACCTGGATCCAGTATCTACCAGAGAAGGCTGGATCAGTATTAGCGGAATGCGGAGGCAGGTTTAACAGATATGCATAAAAACCCTCAGCTCGGCGAAGTTATGGAAACCTGTTGCGACCAGTGCCACAGCCGCTTTCGGGTTACCGAGCAACAATTAAAAATCGCCCTCGGCAAAGCCCGTTGTGGTGAATGTGGTCATGTTTTCGACGCCTTACTTTCGCTCAAAAATACACCGTGGGTATCGCCACCTGACTATTTCCAGCAGGCAGCTGAAGAGGTTAGGCTGGCCTCTGAATCGAGATCTGAGCTCAGCCTGCATGAAGCCATGTATGGAAGCAAACGAGGAGTATTTTCGAGCATAACCCCGCTGTTAATGTTGACAGGCATATTGCTGTTATTAGCATTTAGCGTCGTGCAGGTTGTTTACTACCAACGCTATCAATTGATCGAGAAGCCGCAATTTCAAAAGCAAGTATCGAACCTGTGCGAATTACTACCCTGCGATGAACTTCAGTTTTCCAGCCTCAGGCAGATCAAGCTGCTCGAGCGAAACTTGTTCACTCACCCGGTACAACCGGATGCTTTGATGGTAACCGGCTCATTTGTTAACCAGGCACCGTTCAAGCAGAAATTACCTGGCCTGCTAGTAAGCCTGTTCGACCTCCAGGGCAACCTGATTGCAAATCGCCTGTTCAGTCCTGTTGAATATCTACTATCCAACAAGAACCGTTCCATCATGCTGCCCGATAATCCGATACAATTTCGTCTGGAAATCATCGACCCCGGCACCTCCGCCCTCACTTACGAATTCGAGTTTATTTAGGGCACCCATGAGTCAGCCCTACCTGGATCATTTGCAACAGGAAATCGATAATATTAGCGCGCATGGCTTATACGAAGTCGAACCTATTCTAGCTTCGGCTCAGTCCGCCTCTATAGGAGTCGAGTTCGATTCGAGCCAGCGGCAGGTATCGTTTTTTTGTGCCAATAACTACCCTGGCCTGGCCGATAACCACTAGCCCGGACAATTCATGAATTACCGCGATGATTGCGCGGGATTTTGTTTTCTCAGGAGATTTTCCGAAGAAGTGTCGGACCAATGGATCCGGCCGACTGAGGAAAATCTCCGGAGGGAACAAAGGACTAGCAAGGGCGTGAGTATATT
>JADFJT010000182.1 GCA_022566015.1 Pseudomonadota bacterium
GTAACAGCTCTTCTGCGCGATTCATGGCGACCCCCTGTTGTTGCATACTCCCCGCCATTTTCAGTTCTACGATGGCGGTGTTCATCGAGCTAACCCCAATCAATGTCAACACTAATAGCATGACTAGCGCGACCACAATAGAGATGCCTTTTTGCGAGGAGGGGTTAGTTGTAATTATAGGTTGATATTTCATGACCATTCTCCGCTGCTTAATTTCGAAGCATCACTACGCTGGAATACAATTGGCGACGAAAGCTGTCGTTGGGGATGTAAACAATGTCACCGAGCGTATAGGTTCTGGCATCTGCAAATCCCGTTTCTGGACATTCGCTACGGACCAACAACCAGAACCGTGCGGTAACGACCTGGTTCCAGTCGGCGACGGCATCCGCGTCAATGTATTGCCCCCCGACACCATATTGAACCTGAAAATGTTCGATACCAGGGAGTAGCTCCTCGACTAATGGGAGGCCGTTATCTGCCAGTCTTACCCGGAAAAGTGAAGGCACAGGCAGGCCACTGCAGCTACGCCCCGAGTTACCCACGAAATAAGCAAGCGCGTTCAGATCATGCACGCTTTGCGGCTGATCCAACACCAGGTTGGCGGCCAGGGCCTCGTCGACGCCTAGGAATATTTTGCCCTCGAAAATCGAGCTGCGCAGGTGTAGTTGATTCGCCCCGAAGGCGCCTGAGATCCAGGGTGATGCATAACGTACGGTCAAAATATCGCCACGTAAATAGTCACTATTTGGGATACAGGCATAACCCGCATTGGTGTCATTGAGGCCAACAATTCGTTGCGTAATCATACGACCCCAGCTGTTATTACCAGGCGCGCAGCTTATCGTAGCCGCTGCCTGCCCGGCGCTGCCGAAAATATTCGGAATATCGGAATTGCCGCCCATATAGCCAGCTCGCTTTAAATCCCTAACAATCATACTGGTGGCGATACGGCCGTTTTCCTGTAATCGGGATAAATTACTGGCTGAGGTAAAAGACTCCTTTCCGCTCAGCAAAATCTCTATCAGGCCAGCCATCAGAAACAGCGCTAGTGCCATAGCGACTAGCAGTTCTACCATGCTAAAACCACGTTGCCTATGCAGGATCTTTGCATTTATATTTTGTAAGTTAATCACTGTATCACCCGTTCATTTATCCGAGCTAGATAGTCACGTTAAGCTGGTAACAATCGAGATCACCAGCGCTCTGTACCGGACAGTTGATCCCTGTACTACCACTGCGATCATCGTCCCAACGCACCGTCACAATAAAGGTGTTGGTGCCAGCGACTCTGGCCACCTGTCCCGTGGCTGATGGCAGCGATGCGTCCAGCATTGCCCACCAGCTAGC
This sequence comes from Pseudomonadota bacterium, assembly GCA_022566015.1. Classification (GTDB taxonomy): domain Bacteria; phylum Pseudomonadota; class Gammaproteobacteria. The sequence continues at coordinate 1,351 of JADFJT010000182.1, forward strand.
CTTATCGTAATCAGCCAATTCCGCTAAAGTGCAGGCATTGGCAACGCAATCAGGAAAATTGGTGGGTTTAGAGCCATGTTCGTAATTGCCAGCTAGCGCCTCGGTAGGGTTGGCCCGCAAGCGCTCGCTGAAATCACTGGCAATTATTTCGGCGACACTGGCGCTATAGGAACTATTCAGGTTTTTGAGCGTGGTTACTTGCATAGCGGCAACACCCAAAACACCTACCGACAATATTAAAACCGTGACCAGCACTTCGATCATCGTGTCACCACGATACTTTCTCGGAATTGTTAATTTCCCTGGTCGGATATCACGTAATTTACCTGATTTTATAAACATGTAGTTTGCCCCGTGTCTGTCGCTTTCATCACACCGCCACGACCTGTAATGGTAATCAGAATACCTTTCGCACTATCGGCGAAGCCTCGATCGTCACACATAATCAGGATCTGTACTCCAGTAATACTAGTAGTGCCCGATGGATTATAGGTAATCGAATTGGTCACGCCTGCGGTGCCATTAAAGGTGATTCGAGAATCCAGGGCTTCATGATTCAATACCACCGCTTCACCGGCATCAACGCTAGCATTGCCATTTGCATCCGAAAAAACGATCCAGCCTTGCTGCCAATCTCCTGCGGTAATGCAGGCAGTACCAGCAGTATTTTTTTTGCAAATGGTTACCGGATTAATTCTTGCCGCGGATTCAGCTTTGGCCAGTTGTAACGCGCTGAGGAAGTCATTCGCGCCGGTGGAAATTCTGTTATTGGCTATAACGGTAACAAAGCTAGGGACCGCAAACATCATTGTTAATGCGAGAATACCCAACGCCAGCATGAGCTCTAACAATGTGAAACCTCTGTTATAAATACCCACTCTCCAGAACCTCAATTCATAGACATGACGGTCTTATAACAGATATTTCAGAGCAGGTTGTGGCTTTATGGATAAAGGGCGTAATTTTATTGATAAAAGGCGTTAGGGGTAATTTGAAAGACCGAGCAGACCAGGTAGAGCAAGCTGAAAAGAGTGTGTCTGGTGGCTAGATGGCGAAAGTCATCCTCCTGCGACTATTCGAGAGACAGTCCGCTAAAATTATATTTCATACTTTCAATCTCACAAATCGCACCGGTTTTCTCAATTGAATTTTTGTATTTATTTGCCTGGTCTAACGAGAGGTCATGTTTAATAAGCGTCGGCGAAGTCTGGAACATCTCTTTGGCCCTTTCAAGAGATATCTTGAACAGCTTTGCAAAGTCCTCTTCTATATAGTATTCGCCTTTGCTAGTCGAGTAACCTGTTAAAACAATCCTATATTGATCTTCAGCCATAAAAATTCTCCGCATACTATCGAGGCCACAAAATTAACTATTGTCCTTCCGTTGCCACACTAAATTCTAGTTGCTTTTCAGATTTGTGTCATAATTAAATCTCGCCTTCAAGTAATATGCGAGCTAGTGCCCGCCTTATTGATATACGAGTAAGGCCGGTCGGCAGCCAACTCACCAGATAATACTATTGAACCGTGACAAATGATGGTATCCAAGGGCCAGGCTATCAAGAGTTTTATACGCCGCTCAGGTCGATTGACTTCAGGCCAGAAAAACGCCTTAGAGCAATATTGGCCTAAATATGGTCTGGATTTCGACCCGTCGCAAAATAGCTTTCAGAAGATTGCTCAGGATTTCGATACACGAAAACTTGAAATTGGGATCGGAAACGGTGATGCACTGATTGATATGGCATTGAATGACCCGCGCAGTTTATACTTGGGGGTCGAGGTACATAAGCCGGGCGTGGGGCGATGCCTGAATAGTATCCACGCCAATGAATTATCCAATGTCCGATTGATCGCGCACGATGCTATCGAAGTGATGCAACAGATGTTGCCGTCGCAGTCGCTGGACCGGATATATTTGTTTTTCCCCGATCCCTGGCACAAGAAAAGACACCTTAAAAGAAGGATCGTAAACCAGCAATTCCGTGACCTGGCTTTCGAATTACTCAAACCGGGCGGCTGCCTGCACATGGCAACCGACTGGCAAGATTACGCCGAGTACA
>JADFJT010000082.1 GCA_022566015.1 Pseudomonadota bacterium
ACTCGGGAACTGAAGATTTGAATTTCACTAAATATTTTTGGACTTTTATACTTTTGATTAGTGCACCGCTTCTATCAACTTGCGGCGGTTCAGCAGTTAAAAACGTACACCCAGCATCCACCTTGAGAGACTGGTCATTGGAGCAATAGATACGTCGTCCAACCAACCAGGAAGGTAATTATCGCGGCACCAAATATTTTTAATGATCCAGGCGCTTCACTCCAGTCACCCCAAACCCATTTAAATGTTACCCAGGACAAAGTGACCATCGTCCCGCCTAACCAAATACCGGCGCGAGGGGAAACCTGTCCACCGAGATACTCACCAAACAAAAAGATGATTACCGCCACACCCAGGCCGAGCAATGTTATCAACAACGGATTGCGCGTTAATCTGATAATCATTTTACAATTCCGTAAGTGGGGCGAAGTCAACTCGCGAGTGCTACTCGTATGAAACCGAAAAGGTAAGCTGAGATAATGAAGGGTTTTCCTCCCGTCAAAGATGAGGAGCAATATGAAGCACTATACCCAACTTATCCAGATACATCGATATCAGATTTAAGCGATCAAGAATGCCGGAGACAGTCAAATTGAGACAGCCGCCAATATTGGAGTACACATATCGACCGCAGGCCGAGAGCTTAGACGCACTGCAGGGCTAAAGGGCTAGCGCCCCAGACAGGCGCATCATCTGGCCAATGTCCGCCAACTGAATATACCGGTGCCGAGGATACGAGAAGGACATTGGTTAGAGATAGGGCGCTTGCTCAAACTTTACTGGAGTCCCGAGCAAAATGCCTGAAAGATCTATGAGAAACAACGCTATGTGGACGAATTGTTTTGTCTCATTCACCGCTACACTGTTCGCGCATTACGCAAGAACCCCGTGTATGTTCATTCCGAACTTATTAACAATTTGGTGGAGAGCATGAGCCTTGCGGGTTTACCCTAGCACTCTCTCACACCGCGCCTTATCGCAAAATATTACAAAGCCCTATATAGGAGCTTTTTTACCTCAGAGACAGGGTGTAAGGGGGATTCCGGCATCCGGAAATAATTCCAGACCCCATCGTTTACTGTTTTCCACAAGTTCAGCATAATAAGCGGCCTTACTTATCCCGCCTGACTCATGCCCAAACCTACCAATCGATTTCAGTGGCGGTCGCAATCTGTTTTCATTCTGGTCGCGGCGGGCGCTACATTGAGCTTTAACGATTTTCTCACTTTCCCAGTTCTTGCCGGGCAAAATGGTGGCGGTGCGTTTTTACTTCTGTATGTATTTTTTCTTCTACTGATGGGCGTACCCCTGTTAATGGGGGAATTATTAGTGGGGCGTTTGGGACGAAATGACCCTGTTGGGTCTTTTGAGATTCTTGCGAGAAGGAACAAAGCTTCGACAACCTGGAAAGCGATAGGATTTCTTTCCCTCGTAGCAGCCTTTCTTATTGTTGCTACCTTCAGCGTGGTAGCAGGTTGGTCTCTTTCTTACATGTTAATGCTTGGCCTTGGTATTTTTAGTCAGTTTACAGTTAATGAAGTGAGCCTCCGATTTGATGCATTTATAGCCGATACCGAGAGTATGACACTCTGGCATACATTATTCGTGATCCTGCTGGTCACCATTAGCGCGCAGAATTTGAGAGCCGGTATAGAAAGAATTTCTCTGCTACTCGTACCTGGCATGTTTTGTTTACTTGCGATTGGATTGGTAGTTACTATTTTTTCGCCTGGATTCGATCAGAGTGTGAGATTTTTGCTTTACACCGATTTTTCAGCACTGGACTCGGATGCACCGCTAGTCGCCTTGCAACGGGCTTTCTACACCCTGGCCTTAGGTACTGGTGCGATGATTGCCTATGGCAGTTATTTACCCCGAAGCTGCTCTATCGGATACGCAGCAGTGCTGGTAATCGCAATCGATTTAATCGTTTCGATTCTAGTTGGCCTCAGCATTAATGCATTGATATTTTCAGCCGATATTTTACCCGATATCGATAACCAGTTTGCATTTCGAGTTTTTCCTGTCGTGTTTAATCAGCTCGGATCTGGCCAACTGTTTGGATTCCTGTTTTATCTGCTGCTGACTCTCGCTGCTTTAACCACCTCGATAGCCCTGATGGAAGGGCCAATTTGTTATGTTCAACGGTTATTTAAAATAGATCGAATAAAAGCCGTATCTATGCTCGCACTGGGTATCTGGATTTTTGGTTTGGGAGTGATATTTTCATACAACGTATGGAGTGAAGATGGTTTTACACTGGCTTTATTTATGGGAGACGAGGCGGTTAGACTGGTTAAAAATGCCGGGTTTAACGACGTTATAGTATTTTTTTCCAGCCATTTAATACAGCCTTTTGTGGCGCTCATGCTGTGTATATTCGTTGCCTGGGTGATCCCGCGCCGAGTTAGTTATAGAGAGCTTGGCCTAAAGGGTAGAAGCTGGTTTGAAATCTGGAATTACCTGGCGCGGTATGTTACACCTGTATTATTATTGGTCGTATCTCTAGCTGCAATTGGGGTGATTTAGCCAGTGCCGAGTATCCACCGCAGTGCACTAATGCCATATTCGACTCATATCATGTATACGATTGTGAACGATGTGGCTAAGTATCCAGAGTTCTTACCCTGGTGTAGTGAAAGCAGGATATTGTCGCAGAGTGACACCTCGATGAAAGCATCGATACTGATGAAGAAAGGTAGGCTGAATCACTGGTTTTCGACCCAAAATATGTTGGTAGCCGATAGTAAAATAGAAATGTCGTTGATCGATGGCCCGTTTAAGAGTCTCGATGGCGTGTGGAAATTTATAGCGCTTGATCGGCAGGCTTCAAAAATTATTCTCGATTTGAATTTCGAGTTTTCGAGTGGTTTTGTATCCACGCTGGCGGCACCCGTATTTACCCAAATAGCCAATACCCTGGTCGCTTCCTTTTGTACTCGGGCCCATGAGGTTAATTCTGTATGAATTCAAGGACCATGATCGAAGTTGCCTATGCAACACCCGAACGTCAGCAAATAATTGAGCTCGAAGTAAAACAGGGAACGTCTGTTTTTGACGCATTCAGGCAGTCAAATATCGACCAGTTTTTTCCTGAGATTGACCTGGAGCACCCGGAGCTGGGCGTGTTTGGGAAGATAGTGCCTGCAGACTACAAGCTCGTGGATGGTGATCGAATAGAGGTTTACCGGCCACTGATCGCAGACCCGAAAGAAGTTCGACGCCAACGCGCAGCAAAGGGGCTAAAAACCAGGAAAGGCGGGGGATGACTCGAATTCGGGTCTAGCTCAATGACCCCTCGATCGATGTTAACTGTTCATCGTCGAATTTAAGTATCATGACTCGCTTCTGGATTGAGCCGTCTTTACCTGACTTGAGGAAATAAATATAGTGCCAGTCATCCGGATGATAAATATCTCTGATTGCGGGTTCCCCAAGCAAAAACTCGACCTGGCGTTTGGTCATTCCAACCTCCAGTTGGGCTAGTTTCTCATTGTCAATGCGGTTACCCTGTTGAATATCTAATCGGTAGACACAGGCAGGCAATGATACAATTGTAACGATCAGAATCAGGAAGAAAAACCAGCGCGATTTCATATTATTAATTTAGAATGACAGGATCGTCGATAATACTGACCTCGGTTACAGGCCGCAATGATATAGAGTAAATTATTATGGAATCATCCGATATTAAAAACGCAGGGCTAAAATTGACCTTGCCCAGAATGAAAATACTGGAGTTACTCGAAAGTTCGGATGAGCGTCATTTGAAGGCCGAAGATATATATATCATGCTAGTCGATTCAGGTGAAGAAATAGCACTCGCTACGGTTTATCGGGTATTGACACAGTTTGAAGCCGCTGGTTTAGTGAATCGACATCACTTTGATGGGGGGCACGCGGTATTTGAATTAAACGATGGTGGACACCACGACCATCTAGTGGATCTATCCAATGGCAGGGTGGTTGAATTTTATGACGAAGTGATAGAAAGTCGTCAAAAAATAATAGCCGAAAAACACAATTTCACCATCACCGAACACACGATGGTGTTATACGGTCACTTCAACAAGGATAGTGAATAGAGGTTCCCTGGTTCCACTAACTGGCAATCATCTCGCTTGCATGCGCGCGCGTTTGCTCTGTAATTGTCAAACCTCCCAGCATACGAGCTATTTCTTCCAGCCGCTCATCTTCGTTCAGTGCATGCACATTGGTGGTGGTATCGTCGATTGATGTGATTTTTTCTACGCGCAAATGCTGGTGTGCCTGCGAAGCGACCTGCGGCAGATGCGTCACACAGAGGACCTGCCGGTTCTCGCCTAACCAGCGCAATTTTTTTCCCACAATTTCTGCGGTGCCGCCGCCAACGCCGCTGTCCACCTCGTCAAAAATAAGAGTGGGTATTCTCGATGCCTCGCTCAATATAACCTGTATCGCCAGGCTAATTCTTGAAAGCTCGCCACCCGACGCCACCTTGCTCAAGGGTTTTAACGGTTGACCTGGATTCGCACTCACCTGGTAACTAACGGAATTAATGCCCGATTTTTTGTAACCAGCTTCGGTGTCCAGCTCAGCTACCTCGATAGAAAATCGACCGCCTTCCATCCCCAGTTCTTGCATGATCTGAGTAATTTGTTCGGACAGGGCAGCCGCGGTGTGTTGTCGCTTCTGTGATAATAGTCTGGCCGAAGTCAAATAACTGGCGTTAGCCAGTTCTAGCTGTCGTTCGAGTTTATCTAGATCTTGCTCGCTGCCACACAGTGCATCCAGTTCAAGTTTCAGCTTTTGAAAATAATCGGGCAAGGAGCCAGTATCGATACGGTGCTTACGCGCCAAATCCTGGGTTGTGGCAATTCGTTGATTTAACCAGTCGAGTCTAGCAGGGTCGAGGTCTATCGACTGCTTATAATTACGTAGCTCGTTGGTAGCTTCCTGAACCTGGATCAGGGCATTGTTGATTAAATCGTGGCTAGTCTTGAGTGTTTCGTCAATTTTCACCTGGGTTGAAAGACTCTGTTCACAGTAACTAAGCTGGCTTTGTACGGTGGAGTCATCGTTCTCATACAAAATTCCGAGTAAAGTCCCTACATTGTCCAGTAACTGCCCTGCATGGGATATGCGACTATATTCACTTTGCAAGTTTTGCATTTCGCCGTCGGCCAGGTTATGTGACTCGAGTTCTTCACAGTAAAGGCGTAGTAGGTCGATGCGTTGTTCTCGTTCTATCGAACCACTTCGAATTTCCTCCAGGTCCTTTTCAACAGATTTCCAGTCGCAAAACTTCCTTTTCACATCCTCGATCAATTCCGGCTGGTTCAGGTAAGTATCCAGCAATTGTTGTTGTATAAGCGGCTTTTGCAAGGATTGATGCTCGTGTTGGCCATGCAGATCAACCAGCAACTGGCTCAACTCTTTCAACTGTGTGAGCGTGCAACTGTGGCCGTTTATAAAAGCCTTACTGCGCCCGTTGGCATGCACCACTCGTCGGATAATGCATTCCTGATCACTGCCTAATTCATTATCCCGCAACCAGGTCTGTACTTCGTCGTGATGAATTATATTAAAGCAAACACTGATTTCGGCCTTTTCCCGGCCAGTTTTGACCGTATTGCTATCAGCCCTGTCCCCGGCAACCAGCTTTATCGCATCGAGCAAAATGGATTTACCTGCCCCTGTTTCTCCGGTCAAGGCTGTGAGTCCCCGATCCAGTTCGAGGTTTAAGCTGTCAATGATGGCAAAATTACTTATCTGAATGGATTCAAGCATCAGTAGTGCGAGCTCCAGTTCAACTTGGCACGTAAAATTTCAAAATAGTCGTAATCCTGGGGGTGTAACAAGTTAAGTGGGCGTGGATAACGATTAATTCGAATACTGTCCTTGTTTTCCATAATAACGGTTGACCGCCCATCGTAATTTACCTGGGCCGATGACCCCGGCTGGCTTAAATGTATTTCAATCTCCTGATGAGCCGACAATACAATCGGTCGATTACTCAAGGTATGGGGGCAAACAGGCACGATTGCCAGCGTTTCGAGCGAGGGGTGCATGATTGGCCCTCCACCGGAAAGTGCATAGGCGGTTGACCCCGTTGGAGTGGTTACAATAACACCATCTGCGCGCTGCTGATGGATTAGCTTGCCATCGCTGAATACTTCGTATTCGATCATGCTCACCGATTCGTGACTGTGCAGGATAATATCGTTGAGTGCTATATTTTTGGAAACTGGCTGGTTTGGGCTGTGGAATTCTCCTTCTATAAAAAAACGCTTTTCGACCGTATATTTGCCGCCGACTACTTCTTCCAGGTGAGTTTCGAAATCGTCGATAGAGACATCCGCCAAAAATCCGAGCCGTCCCATGTTGATTCCCAGCAAAGGTGTGTCCTTGTCAACCAGAGCTCTTGCCGCAGTTAACAGTGTTCCGTCGCCACCCAGGGAAATAACAAGGTCAGATTGATCGACCAGGGTTTGCATTGACTCGGTGGCGAAATCAGTTGTTGGAGTGTCGAAGTCAAGACAATGTACCAGCACTTTGGCATGCCGCTCCAGCACGGAAGTAACTTGATTGATAGTACCGAGGTGGGATTGCATGTCCTTACGTACGACCAGACCAATGGTATCAAATTTTGCCTGCATCCTATCTAGAACGGGGGAAAAGAATTTTCATAATCTCTTAAATTTAGGGTATTGTATGGATAAACCTATTTTCGAGGTGTGCCAAAATTCATTTAAAGCTACAATTTATTTATAGCCAGGAATTGCAATATAACAGACCCAATGACTGAAAAATACGAACTTGACGAACGCGCACAACTTCTATTAAGGCAACTTATCACATCCTATACCCGTGATGCCCAACCGGTTGGTTCAAAAAATCTGGTTGAAATGTCCGGTCTCGATGTCAGTTCGGCCACTATTCGAAATATTATGTCAAAGCTGGAGGCCATGGGTTTGGTGGATTCCCCGCATACTTCGGCTGGTCGAATTCCTACCCAGGCAGGATACCGGTTTTTTATAGATTCGTTGCTGGAAGTCAATGACCTCGGTCAATCCGCGAGAAAGACTATTGCCGATCGCTTAAGTTCTGATAAGACTTCCAATGACCTAATTCAAAGTGCCACCGAAATTCTATCCAGCGTAACCCGCCTGACAGGTATTGTTAGCTTAACGCACTCTGTCCCGGCTGAAATCAGGCATATTGAATTTATGCGCCTGACAGAGCGGAGAATCCTGGTCATTTTGGTCATCAATCAGGACGATGTACATAACAAGGTTATCGAAGTAGATAAAGACTATACCGATTTAGAACTCAGTCAGGCTGCGCAGACCCTGAGCCGTTATTTGATAGGGCGAGACTTTTACAGCGCACGAATTAAATTAATAGAAGAATTGTCGGATCTCAAGGGCGAAGTAAACGCCATTATGGAATCTGTGCTGGAAGCGATGGAACAGGTTTGTAATGACAGCGATCAGGATGATTTGTTGACCAGCGGCGAATCCAACCTGCTCCAGTATACAGAACTCTCTGACATCAATAAATTACGCGACATATTTAGTGTATTTAATGATAAGAAAGATTTACTCGATTTACTCGATCACTGTACTTCGGCCGATGGCGTAGAGATATTTATCGGCAGCGAATCAGGTTACACGATACTGAGCGATTTCAGTGTGCTGGGCGCGCCTTATAAAATTAATGGAAAAGTGGTCGGGGTGGTCGGGGTCATAGGCCCGACCCGTATTGCTTACGAACAAGTGATACCGGTAGTAGATATTACTGCAAAATTATTAAGTTCAGCCTTGAATACACAGAAATAATCCCCAATTTTGGCTCACGAACAAGCGACTAATTCTGGCGCACCAGCAACTAATTGCAATTGTACTAGAGCAGTCTAAATTTAATAGAATCTGCTGTCATATTCCTGGAGTTAAGTATGTCTTCTAAAAAAAAGCGGAATGAAGAAAGTCACAAAGATGAGGTCGTGAAGCCCAAAAAGGCCAAAGGCAAAATATCCGGCAATAAACCTGCTGACGGGGATGTAAAAAACGAAGACGAGGTGATAGAAAGCAATATCGAACTCGAACTCCAACAAGCTCAAGAAAAAATCGAGGACTATTGGGACCAAATCATGCGCTTGAAGGCCGATATAGAAAATAACCGTAAACGTTCGGATCGGGATATCGAAAACGCCCATAAATATGCTTTGAAAAATTTTATCGAAGCGCTGCTACCCATCGTAGATAGTATGGAATTGGGGCAGGCGGCAGCCCATGCCGAAAAAGCCAGCCTGGAAAGTATTCGCGAAGGTGTCGATTTGACCATGAACATGTTTGTACAGGTACTGGAAAATCAGGGGTTAGTGAAGTTTGATCCGAAAGGTGAAACATTTGATCCCGACCAACATCAGGCTATTAGCATGGTAGAGGACAAAAAAGCCAAATCAAACACCATCATTAGCGTGGTGCAAAAAGGGTTTATATTAAACGACAGGCTAGTCAGGCCGGCAATGGTGGTAGTTGCCAAATAACTGGGGTAAGGAATTATAAATGACTTGAAACAGGAAGATTTATCCTCACATCAGGTTTAAGTTTAATTGAAAAATTATATGGAGTCTGGAAATGGGTAGAATTATTGGAATCGACCTTGGAACCACTAACTCGTGTGTTGCAGTTATGGAAGGTGGTAAGCCCAAGGTGATCGAAAATTCCGAAGGAGATAGAACAACTCCTTCTATAGTGGCATTTGGTGCCGAGAAAGAAGTGCTGGTAGGCCAGCCAGCGAAGCGTCAGGCAGTTACAAACCCGATGGATACGTTGTATGCAGTTAAACGCCTGATCGGCCGTCGCTTCGACGAGAAGGCGGTACAGCAGGACATCGACCTGGTGCCCTACAAAATCGTAAAGGCCGATAACGGTGATGCCTGGGTCGAGGCCAAAGGCGAAAAAATGTCGCCACCGGAAATTTCCGCTCGGGTTTTGCAAAAAATGAAAAAAACTGCTGAAGACTATCTTGGAGAGGAAGTTACCGAAGCGGTTATCACCGTGCCAGCCTATTTCAACGACTCACAACGTCAGGCGACCAAAGACGCAGGGAAAATAGCTGGCCTGGAAGTCAAACGCATCATCAACGAACCAACTGCAGCGGCGCTGGCCTACGGTATGGAAAAGGCAACTGGCGATAAGAAAATAGCGGTTTACGACCTGGGTGGTGGAACCTTTGATATTTCGATCATCGAGGTGGCAGAAATCGACGGTGAACATCAATTTGAAGTGCTATCGACCAATGGCGATACTTTCCTTGGTGGTGAAGACTTCGACATGCGCCTGATCGACTATTTGGCCGATGAGTTCCAAAAGGAACAGGGTATGGATTTGCGTGGTGACCCGCTCGCCAAACAACGCCTCAAGGAGGCTGCTGAAAAGGCAAAAATCGAACTATCTTCAAGCCAGCAAACCGATGTTAACCTGCCTTATATTACTGCCGATGCCGCAGGTCCGAAGCACTTGAATTTGAAGATAACCCGAGCCAAGCTCGAATCGCTGGTCGACGACCTGATCGCGCGAACGATCGAGCCATTAAAAGTAGCACTAGATGACGCCGATCTTTCAGTTTCTGATATTCACGATGTCATCATGGTAGGCGGACAAACCCGTATGCCCAAAGTGCAGGAAGTAGTAAAAAACTTTTTCGGCAGAGAGCCCCGTCGTGATGTCAATCCAGATGAATCCGTCGCCTGCGGCGCCGCAATTCAGGCTGGTGTGTTGGGTGGTGATGTCAAAAACGTATTATTGTTAGACGTGACGCCACTTTCCCTAGGTATCGAGACACTTGGTGGGGTAATGACCAGGTTGATCGAAAAAAATACCACGATTCCGACTAAAGCAGCGCAAACCTTCTCTACTGCTGAAGATAATCAGACTGCGGTAACGGTTCACGTCCTGCAGGGCGAACGCGATGTCGCAACAGCGAATAAATCATTGGGGCGTTTCGATTTAGCAGATATCCCACCCGCTCAACGGGGCGTACCTCAGGTCGAAGTCACCTTTGACATAGATGCAAATGGTATATTAAACGTATCGGCTAAGGACAAGGCGACTGGCAAGGAGCAGAAAATCGTGATCAAGGCCTCCAGTGGTCTGTCAGAGGACGAAGTCGAAAAGATGATCAAGGATGCCGAGGCGCATGCGGATGAAGACCGTAAACATCGAGAAATGGTTGAAAGCCGCAATCAGGCCGATGCAATGATCCATGCCACGGAGAAATCATTAAAGGATCTTGGCGACCAGGTCGAAGCTGAAGACAAGACTAATATTGAGTCGGCCATTGCTTCACTTAAAACCGCATTAAAAGGAACCGACAAGTCAGATATCGAGAGCAAAACGCAGGCCCTGGCCGAGGCATCGAGCAAACTGGCTGAAAAAGCTTATGCCGCCAATGCGGAAGGGACGGAACCAGTCGATGCTAATGCGGCAGACAAATCAGCTGATGTAAATGACGACGTGGTCGATGCTGAATTCGAGGAAGTAAAAGACGAAGACAAAAAGTAGCGCTTTAAATGTAGAAGCCGGGCCAGTTTTCGACTGGCCCGGTTTTTCGTCGTTTGGTTTTAGGAACCCCAGATAAATATGTCACAAAGAGATTATTACGAAATTCTGGGAGTATCTAAATCGGCAGCGAACGCCGATTTGAAAAAATCATTTCGTCGCCTCGCGATGAAATATCATCCGGATCGAAATCCTGATGACCAGGAAACTGAAAAGCTATTCAAGGAAGCCAAGGAAGCATACGAAGTTCTCTCAAATTCCAATAAACGTGCTGCCTACGACCAGTTTGGTCATGCCGGTGTTAATCAGTCCGCAGGAAGTGGTTTTGGGGGTAGTGGTTTCGGTGAGGCATTCAGCGATATTTTTGGTGATATTTTTGGTGGTAGTTCAAGATCGAGCGCGCGTAAGGGTGCGGATCTGCAATATAATCTTGAACTGAGCCTGGAAGACGCCGCAGCAGGCGCGACGGTGAAAATCCGCATTCCAACCATGAAACATTGTACCAGTTGTGCTGGTAGCGGTGCGAAGCAAGGTAGTTCTCCAGAAATCTGTAATACTTGCGGTGGGCATGGTCAGGTTCGAATGCAACAGGGCTTTTTCTCGGTTCAACAAACCTGTCCCAAATGTCGGGGGTCTGGCACCTTCATCAATGACCCATGCAATACCTGTCATGGCGAGGGACGAGTCAAGGAACATAAGTCGCTTTCGGTCGATGTGCCCGCTGGCGTTGACAATGGTGACCGTATTCGCCTGAGCGGCGAAGGTGAAGCGGGGGAAGCGGGTACTCCTGCCGGTGATTTATATGTGCAAATACACGTAAAACCACACCCAATCTTCGAACGCGATAATGCTGATCTCTATTGTGAAGTTCCGATCAGTATTGTTACAGCAGCATTGGGTGGTGAACTCGAAGTCCCAAGCTTAAATGGCCGTTTAAACCTGAAAATCCCACCAGGAACCCAGACACATAAATCATTTCGTATGCGGGGCAAGGGTGTTAAACCGGTTAGAGGCGGTCCAGTAGGGGATTTAATTTGTAGAATCGTCGTTGAAACACCCATTAAACTAGATGCCGAACAAAGGGATTTACTCGAAATGTTCGGTAGGTCAATGGGCAAGGCAATAAAGAAGCATAGCCCCAACGAAAGGTCCTGGATCGATAACATGAAGAAGTTTTTCGAAGACATCAAATCCTGAAATCGTAGACATGATAAAAATAGCCATTGCAGGAGCAGCGGGGCGAATGGGCCGACACCTGGTGCAGGCTTGTGCCGAATCGAAAAATATGACTCTTAAGCAGGCTATAGAGAGGTCGGACAATGCCCTGTTGGGCTCGGATGCAGGGATTGTCGCTGGCATTGAAGTACAGAATGTATTGATTACCGATGCGCTAGACGCCGAAGAGTTCGACATTTTAATCGATTTTACCCATCCAGACGTTACCGCAAATCACGTCGATTATTGTCTTCAGCACAACCGAAAAATGGTTATAGGTACCACTGGTTGCGACGAAACTTTAGAGCAGAAAATGCGTGAAGCTGCCGAGTCTATTGCAATCATGTATGCGCCTAATATGAGTGTCGGGGTGAATCTTTGTTTTCAGCTACTGAAAACCGCGGCAACAGTATTAGGTGACACGGTCGATATCGAAATTATAGAAGCCCACCACCGTCATAAAGTCGATGCGCCTTCTGGCACCGCGTTAAAAATGGGGCAGGTGATAGCCGAATCGCTGGGACGTGATCTGGATAGCTGCGCGGTGTACGGACGCGAAGGTCAAATCGGCCCGAGGAAGCGCCAGACCATAGGCTTCGAAACTATTCGAGCCGGCGATATAGTCGGTGAACACACAGTATTATTTGCTGGTGAAGGTGAACGTATCGAAATCACCCATAAGGCATCTAGTCGAATGACTTTCGCCAATGGTGCCATTCGCGCCAGTCACTGGATATCGCAAAAAGATCGCGGCCTCTACAGCATGCAGGATGTACTCGGCTTGCAGTAAAGAGGGTCGAATGCATTCGATCCTGGAAGCATGATCTCGACTCGAAATTCTGATGAGGCTATAAATATTTCATCACTTAATGTTGATTTATTATGATAATTAACATTAAGAAAGTATTATAAGATGTTGATTTAATTACGATTAACGACTTGATTTAACCTCTCACTCATAATTTTCCGCATTATCGCCTGGGATAGTTTTATCTTTCTAAATTAAGCGTTTATCGAACGGCAAATGA
>JADFJT010000083.1 GCA_022566015.1 Pseudomonadota bacterium
ATCACCTCCGAGCCCGACAGAGTTAACCCGTACCGCTTCGATCATGGGCCGCCAGTTACCGATTTTAGCCCCGTCCGCACTCAGTTCGGGCTGACCGTTCCTGATGATCGCGACATCGGTAGTCGTACCCCCCATGTCGACCACGATTGCATTTTTTAAACCGCTCAATTCGCAGGCGCCGATCACACTGGCAGCCGGGCCGGACAATACCGTGCCAATCGGTTTTTCCACCGCGTTTTCCGCACTCTCGAGCGACCCATCGCCCTTGACGATCATCAGAGGTGCCTCGATCGCGTGTCGTTCAAGAATTTTCTTCACCGAAGCGATCAGTTCCTTGATCGCTGGCACCATGCGCGCGTTGAGCGCAACGGTTAGCGCGCGTCTTGGTGCGCCCAGGCTGGATGCCAGCTCGTGCCCGCAAATCACCGGCATCCCGGTCAATTCCGTCACCAGTGCCTTTAAGCGATTTTCGTGACCCGAATTACGCGTCCCAAACATGCTCGAAATGGCAAAGGCGGATACCTGGTCCTGTAACTTTAAAATGGCAGTACGCGCACTGTCTTCGTCCAGGGCCTGGTGTTCCTTACCGACAGCGTCGAACCCGCCTTCGAGCCGGATCACTAAATGCGCGGGCAGTATTTCCAGCAAGCCACTTTGCTTCACCTGGGCTTCGTTGTATCCCGGCAATAATATGCAAACCGGCGCACCCAGGTCCTCTACCACCGAGTTAGTAGTCAGCGTGGTCGAGAGCGATACCATGGTGACTTGCTCGAGCAGATTTGCAGGCAGGCTCGCAATCGCGTCGCCGATGCCGACAGTCAAATCGAAGCGCGTGGTCAGGCTTTTTTGGACCGCCACAATTCGTTTGTCATCGTCCACCAGCACCGCATCGGTGAAGGTACCGCCGGTATCTATTCCCAGGCGTAGGGACATGGCTTGCTCCAGATAAATTTTTCGACCATATAAGAGAGTCCCGGCCGAAAGTTGGGTAAATACGACGCCTTAGTGTTGAACAACGACATAGTTTTATACGGCTTGAGATTATCGGAGTCGGGATTCTGCCAGTTTTAGATGCCTGGCGATAGCCGCTGGCACGGCATCTTTAGTAAGATGGGACTTTTAGAGTCTCATGCTGCCCAATTCATGCACGAATCCTGTGTTTTACCCGCATTTAGCATCGAACAGGCCGGCCACCTGGTCAGGCGTCTGTTTGAATTAGATGGTTTATTGCAGCCACTAAATGGCGAGCGAGACCTGAATTACCTGCTCGTCACCGATCGCGGAAAATTCGTATTTAAAATTGCCAACCAGCAAGAACCGTACAGCATGCTCGAATGCCAGCACCAGGTAATGCAAATACTGGCTCGATCCGGCCTGTGGCAACAGGCTGCGGTGAGCGTCGATTCGGTCAACGGTAATTTTATAGAAAGCGTGACCAGCGAGACTGGGGGCACACATTTTTGCCGGGTTTTACCCTATTGCGAAGGTCGGCTGCTATCGAGTGTCAGCCCGCATCCACCCGAACTGCTTTTTGACCTGGGTAAAAAGCTCGCGCTGATGGACAAATCGTTGCTGGACTTTAAGCACGACGCTTTAGACCGACCCTTGCTGTGGCGAATGACCGACGCGCTGGAAACCCTGGAACGCTTCAAGCCGTTGCTGGTCAGCGCTGAAAATTGTGCCCTGATTGAGTACTTCGAGGCAGGTTTTCGCGAGCGAGTGTTACCGGTCAGTGACGATCTCAGGCAAAGCCCGATTCACAACGACGCGAACGACAACAACCTGCTGGTTAGCGGTGATTCGGCTCAGGACCTGGAAATCAGCAATATTATCGACTTCGGCGATATGGTGTATTCGTGGACCCTGGCCGAACCGGCTATCGCCGCGGCTTATGCGATGCTGGGTAAACAAAACCCGCTCGAATCGGCAGCAACCATCATCAGGGGTTACCACGCCCACCTGCCATTAACCGAGGCCGAGATCAGCGTAGTGTTCGACCTGATAGCGATGCGGTTATGCATGAGCGTATGCATCTGTGCCTACCAGCGATCGCTCGAACCAGACAACGAGTATCTCAGCATTAGCGAGGCACCGGCCTGGGCAATGCTACAAGAGCTCTGGGACATACCGCATGATGTTG
Organism: Pseudomonadota bacterium; assembly: GCA_022566015.1. GTDB lineage: Bacteria > Pseudomonadota > Gammaproteobacteria. The sequence continues at coordinate 2,141 of JADFJT010000083.1, forward strand.
CCCACTCAGTGTTTCGCGAAGCCTGCGGGCCAGGGCCCTGGGATCCTAAATTCCTATAAAGTCATTTTTTGCAATTAAATACCCCGTCATTCCGATCCCATCCAGGCATTCCGGTCGCCAGAGCCGGAAACTAGCGATTCTGGCTCATTTTAAGATTCCAGCTTTCGCGCCCGTGACAACACATTCGAGCTAAAACGCACCGGACTGGTAAAGATACAGTAAGGCCGAAATAGTCAGCAGTGAAAAAGCGGTGGATAGAAAAACCGTCGTGGTCGCCAGTGCCTGGGCGGTTTGGTAACGCTCGGCGAATATATAAGCATTCACCCCGGTGGGTTGCGCCGCCATCAATACCGCGACAAATGTCCAGTGTGCAGGTAATGCAAATACCTGGGTGCAGGTGAAATAGACACAGACAGGAAACGCGATATTTTTCGCCAGAACAACGGTGACAGACTGCCTGAGTTGACCGGCGATGCGGTATTTGGTCATCGACGCCCCGAGCGCGAAAAGCGAACAGGCCGCGACCGAGTTTTGCAGGTAACCCGCCGTGGTATCGATTACACCGGTCAAAGGCACGCCAAGCCAGTTTAATGTGATACCACCAATAATGCCGAGTAAAATCGGGTTTTTGAGTAGTCCGAAAAAAACCTTACCGAGAATATGTAGCGGACTCGCTTCGCGATGGCGGCTGTATTCCAGCAATACGGTGGTCACTGTGAACAGCGACAGGGCATGCATCGAGAGCAATATAAAGTAGGGCAGGGCTCCCTCGTCGCCCAGCGTCAATAACACCAGCGGCAAACCGAGTAATACCGCATTGCCGTACGAAAACGAAAAACCAGTAATTACCTGGCCACCGAGCGGGCGGTCGAACAGATACCTGGCAATTAACATACCCGACAGATAAAAAACAGCAACCGGTAAATAGTAACTGCCAATTAAATCGAGCGGTAAATTCTCGGGTAAGTCAGCGTTTGCAAAAGTGCGCAGCAACAGCGCTGGAATGGCGAAGTTGAAAACAAACGCCGCCAGCCCTTCCCCCGCCTGCTCGGAAAACCAGCCTAGCCGCGTAGCGAGGTAGCCGAGCAGCCCGATGCCGAATACCGGCACAGTGATTTCGAGGACGCTATTCAAAATTGAATGATGCGATCAGATTATTCGGTTGGCGCACTACCGTGCTGGGGGAAATGGACCGATGCCTTTTTTATGTTCGTAGCACCAGCCCCAGTCTGCACCTGGCTCGAACGATTGCATGGTGGCGTGTCCGCTATCATGGTAATGAGCGGTTGCGTGTTGCCCCGGAGTGCTATCGCAACACCCAACATGCCCACAGACTCGGCAGATACGCAACTCTACCGGTGTCTGCCCAATCTTAAGACATTCCTCGCAGCCTTCGGTAATCGCCTCGGGCGCAGCACTTTCGGTTAAATGTTCACAACTTTTTTCGTACATCAATTAATCCCCATCAATAATTCCGTCATTCTGGCCTGCGAACCGGTATAGCGGCAAAGAGAAACCGCTCAAAAAGACTTTCCACCACTTCAATCGAACCATTCAATCCATGATCGCCGCTAATCAAATGCAGCGCGCAGTCGGCATCTTTTGCATATTTAATGGAATGCTCCACCGGAATAACTTTGTCAGACCAGCCGTGCACAATTTCGACATGCGAACACTTTGAGCGGTATTGTTGCTGCTTATATCCGGGACAATACAGCGCTGGCGCCATCAGGAAAACCGCTTTTGCATCGACCGACTCGGACGCCACCAATGAAACATAAGCCCCCATGCTGGAGCCCACCAATACGAAGCTGCCCTCTTCTTCCTTTAAAATGCCCAGCAGTCGTTCCACCCGAAGGTCTGGATCCATCGTATCCGTATAATCGACACTTTCAACGTCGCACCCCTGCTCTTTTGCAATGGCGGCAAGCCTTTTTATTTTAGTACCCCAGGGGCCACTTTCCTTACCATGCGAAAAATATACTTTCATACTTTTATCCCTTTACCCTGGGAGAGGTTTGGCGCGGTACGAGGTCTCGCGAGGGTAAAATCAATCACGCCTCACTGTGCGCATGAAGCATGTCATACAGTAAATGCGCATGCTCGGCTGCCTCGCTGCCGGGTGGGGTAAGATAACCGCCATCGACCTGGGTAATAAAACCGCCCCCATGTAGCCGCTTTGCCGCAGCTATCAAAGAAGGTTCGGCTGATTTGTGGATCTTAATGCCTTCCAGGCTAGAGGACGATTTAAATAGCATCAGCACATTTAACTCGGCATGGTTTTCGGTGGTATATGACATTCGGGTTCCTGTGTTTGTTGCGCGTCAATTATGCTATCGACAGGCAGGCGTTATCCAGTATTTTCACGGATTTATAATATATAAATCAATAACTTAAGTATAAGCTGTGTTGTTTGTACGGAAATTTATACGGAATAACCAACAAAAAACACCAAGAAAGCGGATTTTATAGGGAAGGGCAGATAATCGCTATATCTAGATTATTTAAGTGCAAAAAAAATCTAAATCCCTCAAAGGTGAAACTGACAAAACTGACAAAAGCCCTGAATTAACGGCAGGAAGCGGTCATTCAGAAATCTGCTGTAAATGACTCAAAGATGCCCAACTGAGACACTCATGCCTTTGTTAAACTTCTCGCATAGCGGGCACTTTGGTCCGACTGCATGCGCTTACCAGGCGGCATCGTCTCATCATTTGTATTCAGTGGCTGCGTATTCCCATAGCTTATTAACACAGATGGAATCGAAGCCCTCATCTGGACTTGTGAGTATTACAGGTGCATCTTTAGGGAAGTGCTTCGGGTCATCGTCAATAGCTACCCAAATCTCATCCTCAGTATTTTGCCCCTTTAGATATGCTCTAATTTCCTCGTAACGAGCGTGCGGGGAGTACAAAGATACTACGGGCGTTACGCCGACAATCTTATCTGCCACCTCTGCGGCGAAAAAGCCGCGTAACTCCTTAAATGGCATTACAAGTCGCCAAGCTGAAGAAATCACAATCTTTGCGTTTGGAAGGGGTCGTACTGCGGACTCAAAGTTTTCTAGGCAATCCTTTTCTAATCGCGAAGGGTCTGATGATAAACGCCTTAGCACTCCATCGAAATCAAGAAATATGTACATTAGTCGCCTTAGCCGTTTAACGCTTGGTTTCAGCATCCTGGAGTTAGTCAGTTCCGCTCCTATATTCTCATCCATTTATTACTTAATCAACGCCCGGTATTGGCCGATCTGAGACCTACAAGCCAATAATCCGAATGCGTACTATCGACCCAATGCTGTCACACAATATTTCCCCTAATTGGTTATGACGATACTTCATTTAAAAGCCAATGATGAAAAACACTGATCTTGGGTATTGCCACTTTCTTCATTGGAATAACCAAATAATAGGCACTTTCTGCCTGAGCCTTGTGAGGGTGTGCCATCGCAAGGGCTTTTGAAGAGAGTTCTTTCGCGATTAATACCAGGGGCAGTACGCTGATGCCGTAACCGGCAATAGTGGCTTCGATTACCATATCGAATTGCGGAAAAGATAGACTACCGCCAGGTAACTCAACATCCGGCCTATTTTGCGTATCAAACCAGATTCGCCAGGACTGCGGTCTTGTATCATGAACAATATGACGGTATGCCAGAAGTTCAGCGGGATCTTCAGCAATAGAAGATAGTATCGCGGGCGACGCAACTGCGACAAGGTCTTCAGACATTAACCAGTCTGCGTGAAATCCTCTGAATGGTGGATCACCGTGAACGATGCCAATATCAATGTCGACATTATTTAGCTGATCGTTGCTCTGATAAGTGATGAAATTGATGTTAAGTTCGTTTTTTTCATTTCCAAATCGAAGAATTAGTGGCAACAACCAACGGGTACCGAGTGTTGGATAACAACCAACATTGAGACTACCCGACACTTCCTTAAACGATTTCATTTTTATTGTAGAAGCTTCGAACAATTGAAGTAATGTCGACACCTCATCTAGATAAAGCCTGCCACCCGCGGTTAACTTCACGCGCTGCTTGATTCTAACAAATAGTTCCAGCCCTAAGAATTCTTCCAATAATCGAATTTGACGACTAATTGCACCCTGGCTTAATGCTAATTCTCTGGCTGCATGACTGAAGCTTTCATTGTGGGCTGCCGCTTCAAAGCATTGCAGAGCCATGGTTGAAGGAATTAATCTACGCATGCTTGATTTATAAATAGGTGATCAGATTATTTAATTAATGTCGTAAGATTTCAATATCTTATGCTTAATTATCATATAACTTAATCATATTTAATAGTCAACTAATTAAATAAAATGACTTTAAGAAAATCTTATTTGCTTGTAAATTTCCACTCCACTTTATTTCTTACTATAAGTTGAGGTGCGTATTATGGATCAAACCCAACATCAGATCATTGCCGATAAGAACAATATGACTCACTGGCTATCGCTGATACCTGATACAGAGAAAGTGGCAGGATTCGTTCCCGGACCGGGTATTCAGCGACTGGGTCTGCAGTTCGATATTTTCGAGCTAAAGAAAGCACTCGATATGGTCATATCAAGCACCAGTTACGTTGGAGCCGAGCTGGATCAGGGACTCGGCGCAATACCACTAACTCAACGCCCCGGTTCTAATCAGTTTTCGGATAATGACATCTCAGGCCGGTATTGGTTAAGGGTTGATAATAGTTATGTTGAGGAGCCGCGCGAAGAGGTGGTTGATGAGCGGTCATTCTGTGAGTTCGTTCCCGAGTTCGTTGGCACATACTTTGAATTCGTGTATCAGCAACTAACTGCACGATTCCCCATCGGGCGGATGCGCATACTCTCGAAAGCAGAGCATCGCTGTAACCATTGGCATCGCGATCCTGAGCCGAGATTGCATATCCCCATTGTAAGCAACCCGGGCTCATTATTCGTTGTCAACAATCACTGCACCCATCTACCAGCGGATGGGTCGGTCTACTTTACCGATACGCGTGGTTATCACGCAGCTATGAACGGTGGCTTCTATGACCGGATTCATATCGTTGCTACCCTACCGCTATAAAAACCCAGTTTTATATCCTCGCGCTTCACAGCCCACTAGAAGGATTTAAAGCGATGCAGTATATAAAAATCTGATTGTCGTATTTTTGCCGATTCCTGCCTTCTTGAAGACCTATCTGGACGGCTGCTGTGTGCCGACAGTACTCGTTCCCGACTGCAAAATGAATGACAGCTATCTGGAAACTACCCACCTTATTCACTATGGCAAAAACGGTTTAGTGTCGAATAGGGATCTTCTCTACCCGTAACGATTCTGAAGCAATAATGGAACTCACTCACTTTTACCCAGTGCTGCAATTCCTACTCCTTTTGCATGTCTCGGTAAGTTGTCTTCGAAAGCTTCCCAGTCAGCTTTAGACTCGACGAAGACATGATGCTCCGCCTCTTTTGCATGACCTGGATGCATTCCTCCATCTAGAGTCGCAGGATAGTAAAACATCACCTCTGGAAATTTATCGTCGAAGTAAAAAAGAGAGCAGCCACAGGTACGGCAAAATTGCCGACGAACACCTGAAGGTATCGTACACGTTGTTAGATTTTCCTCTCCCTTATCGATTTTCATTTGGTTTAGATCAATTGTGGCACCCGTCACGACGAGGCTCGCAAAGCCGTGTCGGCACTGGGAGCAATGGCAATGCACGACACAATTTGCAGGGCCCTTAACCGTGTATCGAACACTCCCGCAGATGCATCCACCAGAAATAGGAAAAGTTGTCATATCGATAGAACCAAGCCAGATTTAACAGTGAATATTATCATAGTTCAAACTTAGGAATTCCCCGTCAGGATGAATCACAAATGACCGCAATTGGCCGGAAGTTGCCGTTCTTCGCTTCAAATCGGAGGTCAGCTTCCGACCCGAACCCGTCATTAAGACTTTAAAATAAGCGGCAGGTTGTCGGCATGCCTGATGGCTGAAATTCGATCGGATTGACGGTAGAAATAGATAATATTGAGAGTGCCAGCGAAAATCAGTCAGAAATCAGGTGCTCCAGTTCTGGACGGCGGCGTTAATCTCTTTCTTTATCTGATGGAATTGGGAAAATGGGGTGTTAATTCTTCCTACTACTTGCGATAGACTATTCCAAGCCCCTGGCCCGTGATCACCGGACGGCTGGCGTTAACTGGCGCACCGTTTTCGAACTACAACGGTCTCCTGCACATGAGTTCGATTGGCAATCTACACTTACTGACCGTCAGCATCGGTATTTTCGGTGGAATAATGCTTATAGCGATATTGCCAAGGAGAAAACTCGTTGCCGGGAATGACGACTAGCGGATAATAGTTAAGTACACTGTCTACCGAATTCCCTTTTCGACAATGGAGTAGTTGGACATGTATTCTATTATCTTGTTTGTGGTTTTTTTGGTCGCTGGATTCGTCTTGATGGAGCGATCCCGTTCTACCGGCCGGATCAACCTGCGGCGCGGCGCCATGACCTGCTTCATACTCGCCCCGCTGATGCTGCTCGGCACATCGTTCGTGATCGTCAAACAGGATTCTATCGGGCAGCTGAAACGGATCTATATGGGCAGCAGCATGAAAACTGGGCAGATCATTGCTTTCGACGGTGAGAATGGCCCACAGGCCCGCATCCTGGGGCCGGGCTTTCACTTGATCCCCTTCGTAACTGTTATCTACGACACTGAGAATTTTCCGGTCGTGCAAGTTCCACAGGGAGAGTATGGGGTGCTGATCGCCAGGGACGGGGCGCCATTGGCACCCAAGCAGTTCATCGCCCGCGGCTGGGATTCGGATGAATTCACGAACATGCTCGACGCGGAGTACTTCCTCACTCATGGAGGTCAGAAAGGCCCGCAACTCTCGGTTTTGAAGCCTGGCACCTACCGCATCAACCGCTATTTGTTCGATATCAAATTGTACCCTGCGCTCAATGTGCAGGCCGGTGAAGTGGCCGTCATAAAGTCTAATGTGCAGGAAATTGAAAACTGCCCAACGGCCGAAGAACTGGCTATGGACGAGGGCTCGCAAGGCAGTGGTTCCGCGATATCTGTGCAGCTGGTGCCGAAGGGATGCATCGGGGTGTGGGATGAACCGCTGTTGCCGGGCCGCTATTACCTCAACCAGGAGGCCTGGACACCCACATTGATCCCGACCCGGGTGCGGACCTGGGTGTATCGTGGCGGTTATGAAAAACGGCGTATCGATCTGACCGTCGGCGATGACGGCAAGATTCATCAGGAATCAAGTACCAGGATGGTAAAAAAACCACCGAACGCCGCTGACGAGGCGATCGTGGTGACCGTCGAAGGTTGGCGGATACCTCTGGATGTCCGCGTAGTCGTGCAAGTCGATCCGTCCAACGCACCGAGGGTGGTTGCCTCGGTCGGCGGGCTCCAGGAGGTTGAAGATCGTATCGTGACTCCGGCGTTGCGCAGTATCGTTCGCAATGTCGTCGGCGCGCCCGGTCGCCGGGCGCTGGATCTCATCAACAAGCGCGATGTGCTTGAGTCTCTGGTCGAGAAGGCGATTTATCCCGAAGGATTCAAAGCCGGCGTGTCCATTAAGGAAGTCCGTTTCGGTGATCCCGCGATACCGCCCGAGCTGTTGGTGGCCAGGCAGCGACAGCAACTCGCCGGTCAGCTCGAGAGTACTTATGAGCGCGAGCGCGAGGCACAAACCAAGCGAATTGCCGTGGAAAAGGCCCGCGCAACCGCGGACCAGCAAGGTGTGCTGGTGGCGGCCCAGATTGCAGTGCAGGTAGCAGAACAGGAAAAAGAACAATCGAGACTCAGAGGTGAGGGCGAAAAACTTCGCTTGATCGAGATTGCCAAGGGCCAAAAAGCACAGACCGATGTACTCGGTAAAGACCGGGTGTACCAGTTGGCGATCCTCGAAAAAGTACTGGCGGCGGCTGTTGCCAATCCGGATATTGTCAAGATCCCCAGCGTCCTCGTGCAGGGCAGCGGCGGTGGTTTCGAGGGTCCCGCGGCGATCCTGGGGGCCAGCAACTTGATACAGAGCCTCGGTACCCAGACAGGTAGCGGTCAGCAGCCAGCCGGGCAGTAGCCCGGGTCCAGGGTTTGAATGCGCTTTGGCCTGCAATCAGATCCACCCGGAATTAATCAGAGGTTCCTAATTTGTAGGGCCCAAAAATGGAGTAATCTGTTATTTCTTTGGTTAGCGGCGTTTCCTCTGATGGGTAGTCCCGGGCCAGTGATGGTGAAGATAAACGACTAAAAACGGCATCAGCCTTACGAATAGTCCCAATACACCCACAATTAATAGAACTTGGACTATTAGCCTACAAGGAGAAGCTTGAGCATCATGGACATGAACGGCTGTTTCCTGAATTGAGCAAAATAAAAGGCCGTTATACACACTCTGCTTCAAAATGGTTTAGTCAATTTACTATTGAACAGGGTGTTCGTAAAAACAAGGATAGAGGAATCGTGTTCCATAGTTTTAGGCACACTGTTGGTAATACGTTAAAGCAAAAAGGATTCCCCCGAGAACAAGTTGCAGGTTTGCTTGGCCATAAATCAGGTGAGGGATTCACCTACACCGTTTATGCAGATAAATATGGGGTAGAATTTCTGAATGAACTGATCAAATCGTTAGGTTTCGGAATTGATGTGCCTAAATTTGATAAAATGACATTCACATCGAAACACATTAGAAAAATGAAGAAAGTTAAGTAAATTAGGAGCAACTTAAGGTGCCTTTTCAGGTAACTATTAAGGTGTAATAATCGACATTTGATCTTATATACAGTGCCAGACTTGATCGAAACTGATTGTCTGCTTTTACCTGAAGCGGTCACTCGAGAGGCTGGAATAGTCCCCTCTCAAAAGGCTCAAAACGGCACAAAGCGGACCTCTAGGTCACTACAAACGTCACGCTTCAACCGAAAACAGGCCCCACTCCCCCGGAACGCCTTTGAGACTGTAGTTTCCTTTCTCGGTAAACTCGAATCCCGATCCGACAACCAGATCTTTGACGGTGCGCGAAGTCCACACTTCGTTATTGGCCGCTTCCGCCAGCACGCGTGCGGCAATATTGACCGAAATACCACCAATATCTTCTCCCATGAGGTCAATCTCGCCGGTGTGCACACCTACACGTATCTCAATCCCCAGTTGACGTAGCTCTCGACTGACCGCGGACCCGCATCGAATAGCTCGACCGGGGCCATCAAATACCGCCAAAAAACCATCTCCCGTGCTTCTGACTGTTCGTCCGCGAAATCGGTCAATTTCTCTTAGCATCACAACATTGTGAGTATCCAGCACATCTTTCCATCGACTGTCACCCATTTCTGCTGCTCGTTTAGTCGAGTCTACAATGTCAGTGAAGAGTACTGTCGCCAGTACACGGTCAATTTCAATAGTGGACTGTTCTCCAGTAAGGAACACCTGAACCTCATTGACCAGGGCCTCCGTATCACCCACCCACCACAAATGGTCTTCGCCTGGTAGTTCAACGATTTTCGCGCCTGGGATATTTTCAGCGAGATATCGGCCTTGATCAATATCGACTACAAGGTCGCCGACCCGATGCAATACGAGCGTCGGTACCCGAACGGTAGGCAGGATATCCCTGACATCTATGGCCTGGATCATTTTAAAAATATTGATGACTGCAGAAGGACTGCCGCCTAGTCGCATGTACTTTGCAAACCATTTGTGAAACACCTCATCCTCGGCCATAGACGGAGCCCGTGACTCGATGCCATACGCGCTACCCCATTCCGTTCGCCATCCCTCCAGCCATGCCTTCATTCCTTCATCCTCAATGTCATCCCCCCAAGGATAATCTGGCGCCCTTCCTCCCTTGGCAATGCTGCCGTACAAAATCAATGCCGAAACTTTATCTGGATAAGTGGCTGCAAACAACACACTCATAGGTCCACCTTCTGAGACACCAAAAAGTGCGGCTTGTTGAGATTCAGCGGCATCCATTACGGCTAGAACGTCATCCATGCGTTCTTCTAAAGTGGGGATATCGCCAATCCGATCGGAAAGCCCAGTGCCTCGTTTATCGAACAAAATCAGACGTGAGAATGATGCTAGGTGTAACAGAAACCGGCTAAAGGAAGGATCTTCCCATGCCTGTTCCAAGTGAGAGATAAATCCAGGAACCATTACGAGGTCAAGTGATCCGTTACCGACTACCTGATAGGCAATGGTGACTTCACCGCTTTGGGTAAACTTGGTTTCGGGAACGCTCATGAAGAAGTATAATTATGGAATACAAACGCCATGTTACTCGCAAGCTAAATCCAGTCAAACGACTGTCAATACGCCTAACCTCTTATTAATAATCCTCTAAGGTCTCCTCAGGGCACATAGCAGCCTCCCAGCGATGATTTCTGAAGGTCAGCTTTCCCGATAGCAGCCGTTCAAAATTCCTGGATTAACTTCGGCTTCCGGCACCAAGCGGACGCTGGTAACAAATTCGGTGGGGAGTCTTTTATTTTTGTAATTGTTTTTCTATTTCTT
>JADFJT010000183.1 GCA_022566015.1 Pseudomonadota bacterium
ACCAGTGTGGTTGCTCCAGGCCCGTTTTGCCCGGCTATAATCACGCCGGCTTTCCCGGTCGCACGGGCATAACCATCCGCCATATGCGTACCGGTACGTTCGTCACGAACACCGATGAAGTTGATACCATCGGCATCGTAAAGTGCGTCGAAAATTTCCATCGTAGCCGAACCTATCAGGCCAAATACATGTTCGACATTTTCGGCCTTGAGCGACTCGATGGCGGCCTGCCCGCCCGTCAATCTCTTCATCGTCAATTTCCTGTTATTATATATTGAATTCAGACACACGACTTTCCTGGCAAATAGGGTCTCCGAAATTTACCCGGGAGCCTCAGATCATTACCCTGCCCCCATCGAGCACAATGGTCTGGCCGGTCATAAAGTTGGACCCATCTGAAGATAAATACATAACCAGGTTTGTCACTTCTTCGATGGAGCCCATTCGACCCAGCGCCACCGATCTGTTCACCCGGTCGATTTGTTCCTGGCTGTATATTTCTCTGACCAACTCGCTCTCGATGAATCCAACCGCTATACCATTGACCTGAACCGCTGGTGCTAGCTCCAGTGCCGAGCATTTTGTCAGCATATTCAAACCAGCCTTGGACGAACAATAATTGACGGCGTTGGCCCGACCCTGAATCGAGGTCACGGCAGAAATATTGACTATCTTGCCTGTTCCCGCCGAAACCATCACCCGGCCAAACGCCTGTGTACAAAGAAATGGCCCCTTCAGGTTGACATCGACAACTCGCGTCCACTCCTCTTCACTCATTTCGAGTAGAGTATTATCTTTGTTAATTCCGGCATTATTGACCAGCACATCGACTGACCCGAACGCTGTGAGCGTGGCATCCAGCATTTTGTGTACACTGACAGCGTCGGAGATATCGGCGCCCACGGCTATCGCCTGACCACCATTATTGGTGATTGTATCGACGACACTAATTGCAGCCTCTTCGTTTCGATTGTAGTTCACCACTACGCGCGCGCCAGCGCTAGCGAATTCGATCGCCAGATGACGACCGATTCCCCGGCTGGCACCGGTGATCATGACGGTTTTATTGTCGAATTTTAATCCTGTCATAGAATCATTTATCCCCAGATTGATCGACTAACAATCAATCTTTGCAATGACACAGGAGACTGTCAAATATTTTATCCAGCCAAAATTAATCATCGCTGCCTAAAAAGTCACTTGCGGTAAGTTCAACTGAAGAAGGCGCAGACAGTGCCGTTTCTCTCCGCGTGCCTCTTGCGGATGGCAAAAACCACGTACCTCCATAGACCAGTTTCAACCCAGGGATTCAATCCGAGTTCGTACCAGAGATCCGCCCTGCGCCGTGACTATCGGTGCCATAGTTGCCAGCTCTTCGAAGAACGACTGCGGATCTAGACAGGCTTCCGGCGATGTCACCCCGCTTGTGTTGATCTCACGCTTAAGAAATCGCGTCACCGCAACCATCAGTGGATCCACCGTAATAGCATCTACAGGGAAATCGTCTGAATTCCAGCTCGGCTCGGCGATACAACGCATCGGCTTACCGTCTTTGATCCCGTCGATGCACACAACCTCCCCGCAGGTAACATCTTCACGCGTCGTGGCAGTCAAACGTTCGGGATTGTTAACAAGCTCCTCCACGATTGAGCTAAACGCTTTTTCTTCACCATCGGGCCCGGCTTTCGTGATTTCCCGGCGCAGGAATTCGTTCAGCTCGGGGGGAAAGAAGCCGACGTTGGCGGTGAATAAAACTGGCACGGACAGCCATAATTACAATTGCAAACGCTAATCTTCGACCCCTTTATCATCCAGTCAACATAAGACATTTGAACCTCCTTCGAATTTGTTCTGGTTAGTCAGAAATAAAATAACCCAATACAACCGGTTATCAATTGTCGAGCAAACGGCGATCGTGAGATATAGTGCATATGCACTTATATAGAGTGTGAATACTTGGGAGTGATAATGATTATGCACCACTTTTATCATCAACTGGCCGAGCACTTATATAATCATTTCTCCTCACAGAACATTGCGCCAGAATATGGCTTTTGCGAGCAGTTGAAGAGTTTTGCCATGTTGGGATTTCATCTAAACTTCGATAGCAACCAAGGCAAATATCATTTTCATCTAAACAACAGTTTCGTACGCAGGGACTTATAGTCATAGAGTCAGATTCCTGTCAGCAGTCACTCCAGATTACTAAAAATAAGCAATATTTGGCACACAATGTATATTCAACCCGATAATAAGGGCTGTTTGAAAGTGGGGCCAAATAGTTATTTCCAATGATAATAAGAAACATATCCTCTCTGGCGCGTATATCAATACTTAGGGCGACCAATGATCGCCTGACTAAAACTTCATCCGCCTAAACTCAGCGCCCAGATCTTTGTCGCGCAAAAGTCGTTCACTGTAGCCAGGTGTATGCTCGAATAACCAGGCCAGTTTCATAACCGCCTTCTTGCTCGCTTCGATTATTGCATATAATTTGTCCTGCAATACTTCCGAATTGGTGTCCACAGTTTGTGGGGCTTTAAGTGCTACTGTATTCATGATCTTGCTCCCGCTATGTCGTTTCGTTTATGTCGGGTTAATTTTGGATCAAATCCTAGGCCCAGACATGAAGATGGCTTTAGTAATTTGTAAAGATTTCATAAGGGTTTGCCAATTAAGCGCTAAAAACGTAACAATACTGTTGTAACATGGACACTATGTAGAAACAGGGAAGGGTAAATAATTGGTTTTTCAGTTTAATCAAATCACCCTTGATACTGACCAATATCGGCTATGTCGGTCGGGTAGTCCTATAGCTGTCGAGCCCCAGGCGTTCGATTTGCTGGTCTACCTAGTAGAAAACCGAGATCGGGTTGTTACTCGGGACGAGTTACTGGAAAAACTATGGAAAGGCAAAGTGGTGACCGATGCGGCACTGGGCGTGACGCTGAAATCCGCCCGCAAATCAGTAGGAGATAGTGGTCACACACAATCCATCATCAAGACTATTCATGGTCGTGGTTATCAGTTTATCGCCGACGTCAAAGAATCCACGACAGACAATACGTCAGGGAAAAATGAAGTGTTGATCACGGCACAAACATTGACGTTACCGAAAGAACCTTCGATCGCTGTTTTGCCGTTCACCAATCTGAGTAGCGACCCCGAGCAGGAATTTTTCAGCGACGGAATAACTGAAGACATTATCACGGCTTTATCCAAAGTCTCGGCCCTCATGGTAATCGCCAGTAATTCGACCTTTACCTACAAAGGTAAGGCTGTTGATGTTAAGCAGGTGGGCCGCGATCAAGGAGT
>JADFJT010000084.1 GCA_022566015.1 Pseudomonadota bacterium
GTGCCACTTGGAGCAATCACCACCCCTTTACGCCGAAGGGTCTGAACCGGCGACTGCGAAACCGCAAAATATTGCGGGGGAGGGGGTGGTACGTCGCATTTCTATCCATTTTGCAAAAGTCCAGTTATCAGTTAAATACGGGGGAGGGGAATACTGACTTTTTAAACATGGAAAACAGTGACAGACTGGCTTCAAAAATGAATCAAAAACCGAGGCAGTCAAGTCGGTTGTGGCAGAACGACTCAGTGATAAAAATATCCATATCGGCCCGAGTGATTATGTGGCCTGGCAAAAAGACAATAAAATGTGTTTTATTCGCATGGAAGGCAGAATGTTTGGCGATGTGCCGCTCAACCTTGAGTTGCGTCTTTCGGTGGAAGATTCGCCCAATTCAGGCGGCGTGGCGATTGACTCTATCCGCTGTGCCAAATTAGCCCTGGATCGCAAACAGGGCGGTGTTTTAACTGCTCCTTCTGCGTACTTATGCAAACATCCGCCGGAACAGTTTACCGATGATGAAGCCTATACCATGACCAATGCCTTCATTCAGGGAGAATAATGGTGAAATGCTTAATCCTTGCTGCCGGGCAAGGGACTCGACTTAAATCCAAGGGTGAAATTAAACCCCTGGTTACTTTGCTGGGCGTGCCGCTGATTGAGCGTGTTATCCGCTCTGCTATCGAAGCTGGAGCGAATGAATTTGTTGTCATCACAGGCTATCAAGGCGAGCAAGTCAGCAATTTTTGTCAGCCACTGGCCAAACGTTTACGTGTTGAGATCACGCTGATTCAGAATGATGATTGGCAAAAAGAAAACGGGTTTTCAGTCTTAAAAGCACAGGACATTTTAACGGAGCCTTTTCTTTTATTGATGTCGGATCATCTTTTTGATCCCGCTATCATTCGGTTATTACAAGCGCAGACGCTGAATGATGGTGAAGTTTTATTGGCAGTGGATACCAATAAAAACAATCCGCTGATTGACATCGACGATGTGACCAAGGTTCATATCAAAGACGGAGATATACTCAATATTGGCAAAACGATTGATGATTTTAACGCCTTTGATACCGGTATTTTTCTTTGTACGCCTGCAATATTTGAGGCTTTGGAACGTGCTTGTGAAATTCATAATGACACCACCTTATCAGCTGCCATACGGGTTTTAGCCGAGAAAGATAAAGCAAAATCTGTGCAAACCCAGGAATTCTGGATTGATGTTGATGATGAAAAAGCGCACCAAAAAGCAGAAAAAACCATGTTGGAATCGATGCGAGGGAAAGGCAATGACGGCCCTGTCTCACGGTGGTTAAACCGCCCCATTTCGATTCGAATTTCTCAATATCTGGTTAATTTTGATATTACCCCCAATCAAATTTCTTTTGTGTCTTTTTTGCTTTCCGTCCTGGCGGCGGGGTTTTTTGCGCTGGGTAACTATTGGTTGTTGGCTTTAGGGGGTGTTATTGCCCAATTCGCCTCAATCATTGATGGTTCTGACGGTGAAGTAGCCCGCCTGAAATATTTATCTTCCGATTATGGCGGCTGGTTTGATGCGGTATTAGATCGGTATGCCGATGCCTTTTTACTGTTTGGACTGACCTGGTATGTTTATAGCCAGGATTTATCACAGTGGGCTTTGGTTGTAGGATTTGTTGCTATCATCGGTTCCTTTATGTTGAGCTATACGGCAGATAAATACGATGGCCTAATGAAAAGTCGTATTAAAAAAGGCATCAGAATGGGGCGTGATGTTAGGGTTTTTATGATATTTTTAGGCGCAATATTTAATCAACCCTATTTGGTATTAATCGTGATTGCGGTATTGATGAACTATGAAACTCTACGCAGAATTGTTGTGTGCCGAAACGATGGATAGCATTGATTGTGCAAAACAACAAATACGCGCCATTGTTTCAAAATCCAGTGTGCCAGAAGATCCCAGGCATGCGGATAATGTGCTTGAATGGCTACTTAAATTAAAACCTGATGCTGATGAAGCATTGCAGATTGCAGCCCTTGCACATGATATTGATCGAGCTGATGATCAGACAAAAATAAAACGAGCCAATTTTAATGATTACGATCAATTTAAAGCCGCCCATGCTCATCATAGCGCGACGATTCTGAAACAAATTTTACAACAATGCCAGGTGGAACCCTCTATTGTTGACAATGCCTGTCAATTAGTAGAACAACATGAAGTGGGAGGAGATCCTCGCTCTGATTTGTTGAAAGATGCGGACAGTATTTCTTACTTTGAAGTTAATATGCCCTTGTACTTTCAAAGAGAAGGGTACGAAGAGACCTTGAAGCGTAGTATTTGGGGGTATCAGCGCCTCTCTCCAAAGATGAAAGAAGTTTGTCAAAAACTATCTTATTCACATGATTTGCTGGATGCGATTTTGAAAGAAGTGGTTTCTACGCCATTTGAAAGTTAAACAGAATGCAAAAAACCTAACAAAATAATTCAGTGGACGCAAAAAGACGCGCCGCTGATTTTGGCGTTAGACATAATCGGAAATCGCACAGTGACAATAAATGGTTCATGTTTTTGTGGTGCTGTGACGTATAGAATAGAAGGCAATTTGCGAGATGCTCGTTCTTGCCATTGCTCTATGTGCCGCAAGGCTTTTAGCGCCCAGGCTTCCGCATTTGCGCTGGTAGATTCAGGCCAATTTTCATGGGTAAGTGGTGAAAATCTACTAAGCAGTTATGAATCAAATAATGGTGCAGGTTTACAGTTCTGTAGTATATGCGGCTCAACACTTTGTGGTACCTATAAAGGTGAGGTAAATGGAGTCACATTAGGGTGTGTAGAAGGCGACCCGGAAATAGAAATTGGAATGCATATTTTTGTAGGTTCTAAAGCATCCTGGGAAACCATCCCCGACGGAGTTCCGCAATTTGAAGAATGGCCACCAAAAAATGGCTAAAAGGGCATATACGCTTAGGCACTAAAATGCGCCGCTGCGCTCTTTTTTTACCACCAGTGAGTTGAGACGTTATGTGCCTGGTCTGAGGAAAACTTGAGGCTCTGATTTTGACCATATCCAAAGGAATAAACGATGAAACAGATATATCAGGACCTGTGGCAGACTAAATTAGAAAATCCTTTTGCAGGGGTTGAAGCGCATGCGTATTTTTTGCAGTGTCCTGAAGGCAATGTTCTGATATATAACACGGGATATACTGAGGAAATCAGTCATATAGCCGAGATGGGCGGCGTCAAATTTCAGTATCTTAGTCATCGCCACGAAACTGGAGCATCCCTGGAAATCATCAGGCAACAATTCAGTTCGAAGTTATGTTGCCACGAAAATGAAAAAAAGGAGATTTCACGGTCATGTGAAGTAGATATCACCTTCTCCGAGAATATTAGGCACTTTTCTAACATCGAGATAATTTGTACGCCAGGACACACCGATGGGGGCATTTCATTTTTGTATAAATCACCAGTCGGAAGCACATATCTATTTACAGGAGACACGTTGCTCCAGTCAAATGGGCAATGGCACACTTTGGTTATTTCAGACGCAGGTGGTAGCTCAGAGTCAATGATCGGAAGTTTGCAGACTTATCGTGAATTGACCCCAGATGTTATTCTATGGAGTGCATCAAGAGGACCAAAATCGTTTGTAGAAACCACTGAAGCCCAATGGAAAGAAGATATAGATAATACTATTGAAAAATTGAGAGAGTAAATTGGGTTATTGAAGTAAAAAATAGTAATGGGCAGCACATAACAGGTAGCTGCACAGGAAATATTACTCACTACGCTCGCATTTTCCTGAGAGTAAGACGTTATAAGCCTATGGAGAGTCAAAATTTGTATCACGTAATGTTTGATATAGATGTAGCAAGTATTGTGATCTGACCCCGGATGGGACCCCGGATGGTTGGTTGTAAATGAGGAGAGCCGATATGACGTATTTGGAACTCTGGGGACCCAATGAACCTTCCCAGTTTAACGGATACTTTAAATCCGGGATAAATACACTCCATATCACACCCATGCTCAAAATAGTATGAACTAGTATAGCTTTTTTGCTATACTAGTCTCATGAAGTGACGAGTAGAAACGTTAAATCATGTAGTGGATCAAGAGCTAGAATATTTAGAACCTTCACTGAAAGCCAGGTTCCTGCATATCAGCAAATTACTGGAGGCATTTGGTCCCGAACGGGTTGGCGCACCACATGTTAAGCACCTTGTTGATAAGCTCTGGGAAATCCGTATAAAAGGTAAGAGCGGTATCGCTAGAGCAATCTATGTCACTGTTACCGGTCGCCGGATTGTGGTCGTCCATGCCTTTGTAAAAAAGACACAAAAGACCCCAAAAGCGGCTATCAGACTCGCACTTGAACGTGCGAAGGAGATTAAGTCATGAGCAGTATTACTACACTTAAAAAGAAGTGGTTTAAAGATCCCAAAATCAGCAAAGCCTTCGAAGATATGGAGCCAGAATTCGAGGTCGCCCACACATTGATCGCTGCACGAGTTGAAGCTGGCCTCACTCAAGAGGAAGTTGCGAAACGCATGGGAACAACGCAGTCGGTTATCGCACGCCTGGAAGGTGGCCGCACACTACCCAGCATCAAAAGCCTCTACCGATATGCAGAAGCAACAGGGACAAAACCTGTCATTCATCTGGTTCATAACTGATCCAAATCACCCAAGAAGTGACTACCGACATGTGCCGCTGTCGGTAAGCACTACAGGTTTTATTCGATATGCGACGATAGTCGATAGCCTAACAAAATACCTCAGAAACTTCTGATATTAACCTTATTGCTATACTAAGATTAAATAAAGAGTGACCGCACTTTATGAATTGAAACTGTGAAACTGGGGTCATGAAACTGGGGTCAGAGCACAATACTTGCTAATATAGATCAGCCCGTTATTATTTAGGCTTGAATCGATATCGAAACCACAAGGAGGTGGCAGATGGCACGCAAACCCCGCTTTAACTTACCCGGAGTCCCGCAACATATCGTACAACGAGGTAATAATCGAGAACCCTGTTTTTACGCAGTAGACGATTATTATCGCTACCTTGATGACTTGCATGATGCGGCAGTCAAGAATCAAGTGGCGATACATGCCTACGTGTTGATGACCAATCATGTGCATCTACTTGCAACACCCGGTCAGGCATACAGTATTTCTCACATGATGCAGGATATTGGCCGAAAATATGTACGCTATATCAATCATACTTACCGTCGTACCGGTACCTTGTGGGAGGGGCGCTATAAAGCGAGCCTGGTGGACAGTGAAGTCTATTTGCTCACCTGCATGCGATATATCGAGATGAATCCGGTGCGAGCGGGTATGGTGGAAAGTCCTGGCGAGTATAGTTGGTCCAGTTACCCAAAGAATGCTCAGGGCAGAAACGATAAAATAATTAAACCTCATCCTGTTTACCAATTACTCGGAACTAAAGAATCAAACCAAAGATACGCTTATCGAGCATTATTTCGATATCATCTGGATGATGCACAAGTACGTGCGATACGCGATGCCTTAAGTCAGGAGTTAGTGCTTGGTAGAGATGATTTTAAGGATAAAATTGAGCAGATGCTAAAACGCCAAACCCGAGCAGGCCAGCGAGGACAACCATGTATTGCGGAGTCAGCCAGTATTTATTA
Source organism: Pseudomonadota bacterium (assembly GCA_022566015.1). Lineage (GTDB taxonomy): Bacteria > Pseudomonadota > Gammaproteobacteria. The sequence continues at coordinate 5,651 of JADFJT010000084.1, forward strand.
TGTGATGTAGTATATTAGCAAGTATTGTGATCTGACCCCGGTTGTAAAAATTTGTATCACGTAATGTTTGATATAGATGGAACTCTAGTTCAATCCTATGAATTTGATGAGCAGATTTATGCCTGTGCGGTTGAACAAGTTATTGGCTTCAAAATTGATCGAGATTGGTCGCAGTACGAGAACGTAACTGATGTCGGGATACTGAACGAACTTATTGAATTGCATAATTTAAATATGCAAAAAGAGACAATTCTCCACAAAGTGAAGAGCATTTTTATTCGTGAAGTATCGAATCATATTAGCAAAAACCCTACTAAGGAGATTCCCGGAGCCATATCATTTATAAATCAATTGTCGGATTTAGATAACGTTATTGTCTCTTTTGCCACCGGTGGCTGGTATGAAACGGCGGTATTGAAGCTAAATTCAGCCGGTTTCAATTACTCTACCGACATTATATCTTCATCAGATGATCACTTTGAAAGAACAAAAATAATGGCACTGTCCAGGGCCAGGCATCCGGCTTACAGCGACGCGAATTGCACTTATTTCGGAGATGGAATATGGGACAAGAAGGCATGTGAGGAACTGAATTTTAATTTTGTGCTCGTTGGCAATAGAGCCACGCACAACCAAAGAATTAACGACTTCAATTCGGTAAACGAGGCCATGGCCTATATTGGCCTATAGCGATACAAATTAATATCGGCAGTCAAAAGCTCCGCTTTTGCTTCCCGTTATTTGCGGTGTTATGTTTCTTACCCTGGTCACGACTAATGCTTGACTGCGTACTTTTTGATCTGGACGGACTACTAATCGACTCAGAACCACTTCAGTTTCGCTCGTATCAGTATGCGTTCGAGCAATTTGGAGTCACGCTTGACTTTAATGGCTGGATTCGCTGGCATAGCGTCGAGTCATCTACAACCCGTTGGATCAAGGATGAAAATCTTGGTCTGGATCCTGAGGAAGTACGCGCAGTAAAAAAGATCCACTACGACCAGTTAATTGCCAACGAATTAGAGCTCAAGCCAGGTGCGCGCGCGATCGTGGAGGCATGCTCAAAAGAGTTTAAATTGGCTGTCGTGTCGGGCTCTCGCCAGGAGTCGATTAAAGATTGTTTGGAGAAATTTGACCTTCATCGGCATTTTTCAAAATTTATATCGGGAACGGAAGTAACCCATTCCAAACCTTATCCGGACTGCTACCTGGAGGCCATGAAAGAAATGAAAACGACGCCAGATACTGCCATTGCAATAGAGGACTCTGTCACTGGATATCGTGCAGCTAGAGCGGCCGGGTTAAATTGCATCGTCTGTCCTGATCACTTCATAGTGAAACGAGACGATGCGTTCAAAGATGCTACTTTCGTAGTAGAATCCTTGCATGATCTTAATATTGCAACACTTCGCTCAGTGCATGTGACAGATCGAAATTACTGGCACTGCTTTACGTAGCGTGACGTTATATTTTTTAAGGTGCATTAAAAGTTAAATGGCAACGAAGGAGCAACACAAATGCCTCAATACATTATTGTTTATCTAGGCGGCGATCAGCCATCTAGCCCAGAGGAAGGTAAGCGACATATGTCGAAATATATGGACTGGTTATCTTCATTGGGCGATTCAGTTGTTAGTCCTGCCAATCCGCTTAAGAATACCAGCACGGTAAACTCTGATGGTACGTTACCACCGGAGGCGTCACGACAATGTCTGGTTACACGGTAATTGAAGCTGATTCTGATGATGAGGCACTTTCTGTCGCAAAAAAATGTCCATTTCTCGATATCGGCGGTTCTCTAGAAGTTTCGGAATTGATAAAGATGCCGGGTTAAAATATAACTGGAATTAAAATGCGACGCGACGCTCAGTCGAGTACGAAACGAACCCTGTCTTTATAGTGTCGTCGGAATTACTTCGCGGGAATCCTTACCCAACGCATCGTTTCGGGATTGGATGCGATCCCCGGGCTGTTGTCATAGTGCGGATTTATTATATAGCTGGGCGGCCAAATTCCGATCGAATTTCACGATTTAATGGTGCGGACTCAAGCTGAAATTTTCAGTAAGTGCCGATAATCGACCAATGAGAAATTGCTTTTTCTTACTCCATCCTGCGAATACCATCAAAATTTTTCGCTGACACCTGTTGACACAGAGCATTTTTATTGAGTGTTTTGATATGTTATAGTTGGTTTAATAAGGTAATAAAAATCTCTTATCAAGCAGCAATATTGGCAATGATTTAGATTGTAATAATGCCAAAATTAAGGCTTATCTTAGCCCCATTGAGAATAGGCCTAATTAAAAAGCGAACTATACCGAGGAGCGAAAATGAAAGACGATGAAATTAAGAAACACGAACTCAAGTATCAGGATCTCGATCACGTAGACAAAGGTATTGTTGAGAAATCCGTTAAGGGGGGGTATTCCCGCCGTGATATCCTCAAACTAATGGTAGCCACCGGAGTCACGATGGCCGCCGCCGAAAATATGCTGTATTCCGGTAATGTCGCGATTGCCGCGACGCCGAAGAAAGGTGGCAGCGTTCGTATGGCTAATACCATACACGGTCCGGACGACCAGACAGACCCAATGCTATTTACTTCGGGCGCCGATTACGGCCGCGGCCGCGCTGTTTATAACGGCCTGGTTCAACATGCCAATGATCTGTCACCGCAACCCGAGCTGGCGACTTCGTTTGAACCGAATAGTGATGCCACCGAGTGGACATTCAAGTTGCGCAAGGGTGTCGAGTGGCACGACGGTACAAAGTTTACCGCCGACGATGTCGTCTGGAGCATGAACCGCCATCTCGGCGAGGATTCAACTTCGGTAATAAAATCTGTATTGGCGACTGTCAAGGAATGGAAGAAACTGGGTTCGCACGAGGTCAAGGCGATTATGCATTCGCCGAATTCCGATTTGCCTACCTTACTTGGTATGTTCCAGAACAAGGTGATCAAAGACGGCACCACGGGTGACTGGATCGGAACCGGCCCGTTTACCATGGAGTCTTTTGAGCCAGGTGTAAAATCGGTGCATAAGCGCAATGAAAACTACTGGCGCGAAGGTGCGAATCTCGACGCCTGTGTAATCACCGCTATCACCGATCCGGTGGCGCGTGTCAACGCGTTGGTTGCTGGCGACATTCAGATCATGTCAAACGTCGACCCTAAATCTTTTCGCCAGGTCGAGTCGGCCGAAGGGGTAACGCTTTTGTCGATACCTGCTGCCTCACAGCTCGGAATATGTATCTTGAAAAATACCAAGCCGGGCGAGAACGACGATTTTGTCAAGGGCATGCAGTACATCCAGGATCGCGAGCGCGTCGTCAAGCGAATCCTCAAAGGCAAGGGTTCGCTCGGTAACGATACGCCGATCTCCGCCTCGCATGGCGCAGACTGGTGTTCCGAACTTGCACAGCGTGAATTCGACCCTGACAAGGCGAAATTCCACTTCAAGAAATCAGGCTATAGTGGCGCAGACCTTTTCGTGGCGCCGGTTACCGCCGGTATCGAGGATATCTGCCTGCTGGCCCAGGCCAACTGCGCCAAGATCGGCTTTAAGCTGAATCTGAAAAAAGTACCCAACGATGGTTACTGGGGGGCGGTGTGGATGAAAGAACCGTTGAACGTGGTCAGCTGGAACATGAGGCCGACCGCCAACTCGCAGCTTGCACTCCAGTTTGGCCCGGGTAGTAGCTGGAACGATACCTTCTGGAACAACGATCGCATGGGCGAACTGCTGACCTTGTCTTTGGCCGAAATCGATCCCGCCAAGCGTCACGCACACTTTTGTGAAATGCAAACCCTGATTCATGAGGGCAGCGGCATGGTGATTCCAGCTTTCTCCAATATCAATGATGGTATCGCCAACAACGTAATGAACATGCCGACAGTACCGCTTGGACAATGCGGTGCTATGGAATGGCCTGAGTTCATCTGGCTGGCATAGAAAAACATCAGGGTTACAGGGTTATATGATTGGGGCCTGTATGGAGCTTATTCATACAGGCCTTTATTATTATAATTCCCTATCAAAGGAGATATAGCAAATGATGAAGCAAATGGTGTTGCAACGGATTGCGATTGGTTTCGTCACGTTAATGGTGGTTTCGGTTATCGTATTTGTGATGACCAGTTGGTTACCCGGTGATGTGGCTTCGATCATTCTGGGGCAGGCCGCAACGCCCGAGACACTGGCGGCACTTCGAGCCCAACTGGGCACGGATCAACCCCTGATATACCAGTATTTCGGTTGGCTCAGCAATATGGCGACAGGCGATCTCGGAATATCAAAGGCTGGTGGCGCCACTATTTCCAGTTTAATCGAGAGTCGAATTGGCAACACCATGGTAATGGCGGGCCTGGTTGCACTGATTTCGATCCCGATTTCGATTTCGCTTGGGCTGTGGGCTGCGATGCATCCCGGAACCTGGCTTGATCGGCTGGTGACTTTCTGTACCTTGAGTTTGATTTCTGTACCCGAATTTTTCATTGCAACCATTTTAGTTCTGATACTGGCCGTCGAATTGCACTGGTTACCGTCGACCGCCTACCTGACTGGTGACGAATCTTTTTTAGAACTATTAAAGGCCGTGGCGATGCCGCTGATCACGCTGGTTATAGTCGTGTCTGCGCAGATGATACGAATGACGCGCGCAGGAATACTGAATGTGATGAGTTCGCCTTATATCGAGATGGCGATTTTAAAAGGTGTGCCCCGGCGTCGGATCATTTTGCGCCACGCATTCTTTAACGCGATTGGCCCGATTGTTAATGTGATTGCGTTAAATCTTGCTTACCTGGTCAGCGGTGTGGTGATCGTCGAAACTATATTTGCCTATCCTGGCATGGCCAAGCTGATGATCGATGCTGTACAGACTCGAGATTTGCCACTTGTGCAGGCTACTGCGATGATTTTTTGTGCTGTTTACGTCGTCCTCATTATCCTGGCAGACGTCGCGTCGATACTTTCCAACCCCCGTCTAAGGCAACCCAAGTAAGTCGAGAGGACAGAAAAATGGTTGAAGAGAATACCAGTAAAGAAGAAGAGGTGATCGCGAAGCTGGATGCTTTCGCCGAATTGCCGGATGCCCCGCCCAAACGAAGAATGAAGCTGACATGGGTAGGTAAATTATCGGTCGCGGTGGTCGTATTCTGGCTGGTGATTATTGCCATCGGACCGTCGATCGCGCCCTTTCATGAAATGGAGATGGAGGGTGACGACAGTTTCCTGGATGCCTACTCCGGCGAGTATGGCACCTTTTACCTTGGCACCGACTACATCGGCAGGGATACCTTCTCTCGAATCCTGTTTGGTGCCAGGAACACCATCGGTATCTCGTTGCTGGCTACTTTGCTGGCTTATTTGATGGGTATCACGCTCGGAATTCTCGCGGCGGTGAAAGGTGGGTGGATCGATATGGGGATTAGCCGCGTCAATGACGCGATACTCGCGTTACCGACGATCATGCTCGGTTTGATCGTTATCGCGGCGTTTGGGTCGTCGATCCCCATCTTGATTGGAACGGCCGCCGTGATATACGCGACCAGTGTTTTTCGCATCGCGCGAGCCCTGGGCCAGGACATCATGGTGCAGGATTTCGTCGAAGTAGCGCAGGCGCGCGGTGAGGGTGTCTGGTGGATAATCAAGTCGGAGGTGCTGCCCAACGCGGCGATGCCGCTGGCGACCGATTTCGGATTGCGCCTGGTGTTTGTCGTGCTATTCATATCGAGTTTGAGTTTCCTCGGGCTGGGTGTGCAACCCCCTGCTTCTGACTGGGGCAGCATGGTGCGAGAAAATTTGGCGGGTCTGACCTACGGTTCCTACGCGGCGATCTGGCCGGCTATCGCAATCGCTTCGTTTACTATCGCGGTTAATCTAATCGTGGACGATATTTCTGCCAAATCTGGCGGCAGTCTCGCGAAGAAAATGGTGTAGAACGATGGAGCATAATAATATGGGGCGGGAAATATTACTCGAAGTGAAAGACCTTAGAATCAGTGCGACCAACGATGACGGGGTCGAAATACCGATCGTCAAGGGCGTTTCATTCGATATTCATAAGGGTGAGGTAGTCGCGCTGATCGGTGAGTCCGGCTCGGGCAAGACCACCATTTCACTTGCAGCGCTGGCCTATACCAAGCCAGGATTAGAATTTGTCGGCGGTCAAGCCATATTGAACGGCGAAGATTTATTGACCATGGCGCCGTTGCGCCAACGCGAGATTCGGGGTACTAATGTCGCCTATCTGGCGCAAAGCGCTGCCGCTACATTCAACCCGGCGATTACCATCGGCGAACAGGTTACCGAGTCAGCGGTTTTACACGGCGTTTTGACCCAGAAAGAAGCAACCAAACGCGCGGTCGAACTGTATCACGCACTCGAATTGCCCGATGCCGACCGGATTGGCTTTCGCTATCCGCACCAGGTGTCGGGCGGCCAGTTGCAACGCTTGATGGCGGCGATGGCGCTCTGCGGTAAACCCGATCTGATGGTGCTCGACGAACCGACCACGGCACTGGACGTCACCACCCAGATCGAAGTGTTAAAGGCTTTCAAAAAGGTCATCAAGGATCAGAATTCTGCTGCTATTTATGTCACCCACGACCTTGCCGTAGTTGCCCAGATCGCAGACTATATTGTGGTGTTGTATAGCGGCGAAGTGATGGAACAGGGTTCTTCGGATCAGTTCATTAATAACCCGACCCATGCCTTT
>JADFJT010000085.1 GCA_022566015.1 Pseudomonadota bacterium
GAAAATGCTGGTCTTCGGTCAGGATAAAGCCATTGAGGCGCTGACTGAAGCCATTAAGATGGCGCGTGCAGGTTTAGGTCACGAACATAAACCGGTTGGTTCGTTCCTGTTTGCCGGCCCTACCGGGGTCGGGAAAACAGAGGTGACGGTACAGCTTTCGAAAGCTTTGGGCATTGAGCTTCTGCGCTTTGATATGTCCGAGTATATGGAACGCCATACCGTCAGCCGTCTTATTGGTGCGCCTCCGGGATACGTTGGTTTTGATCAGGGCGGTTTGCTGACTGATGCGGTCATCAAGCATCCACATGCGGTGCTGCTGCTGGACGAAATCGAGAAAGCGCACCCGGACGTGTTCAATATTCTGTTGCAGGTGATGGATAACGGTACGCTGACCGATAACAACGGACGCAAAGCAGACTTCCGTAACGTGGTGCTGGTGATGACCACCAACGCCGGGGTACGGGAAACTGAGCGCAAATCCATTGGTCTTATCCACCAGGATAACAGCACCGATGCGATGGAAGAGATCAAGAAGATCTTTACACCGGAATTCCGTAACCGTCTCGACAACATTATCTGGTTTGATCATCTGTCAACCGACGTGATCCATCAGGTGGTGGATAAATTCATCGTCGAGTTGCAGGTTCAGCTGGATCAGAAAGGTGTTTCTCTGGAAGTGAGCCAGGAAGCGCGTAACTGGCTGGCCGAGAAAGGTTACGACCGGGCAATGGGCGCTCGTCCGATGGCGCGTGTCATCCAGGACAACCTGAAAAAACCGCTCGCCAACGAACTGCTGTTTGGTTCGCTGGTGGACGGCGGTCAGGTCACCGTCGCGCTGGATAAAGAGAAAAATGAGCTGACTTACGGATTCCAGAGTGCACAAAAGCACAAGGCGGAAGCAGCGCATTAATCTGATTGTTAGGTAGGTTGGTCAAGTCCGTAATCTCGAAAGAGGTTACGGACTTTTTGTTTATGGGGTGGAGGAGGTTCAGACCCTTTTTTTAATGATGATGGTAAGTTGTTGATAATTAGTGCTGCGGGAAGGTAAGGATAAAAAAGGGTGCTGCAGGAGAATGGGATGGTTTTGCTTTATTAACAACGGGCTAAACGTGTAGTATTTGAGTTCACTGCCGTACAGGCAGCTTAGAAATTCACAGGTAACATACTCCACCCGCCCACCATGTTCACTGCCGTACAGACAGATAAAATGCGAAAAAAAAGCTCGCACTTTCGTACGAGCTCTTCTTTAAATATGGCGGTGAGGGGGGGATTCGAACCCTCGATACGTTGCCGTATACACACTTTCCAGGCGTGCTCCTTCAGCCACTCGGACACCTCTCCTGATTCAATTCTGCCTAGCTCAATCCGGCGCGAAGCCTACATGATCCGGGAATTGCTATCAATAATTTAATCTAAATCTACTGGTATAGTTTTTCAATCAGTCCGGGTAAAAGGTTTTTCAGGGAAACGTCGCCTTTTTTTGATACCATTGTTTCTTTTGCCAATTGATACCCAATGTTAACCGTTATTTCTCCTGCCAAGACTCTGGACTACGAATCTCCAGCGTTAACAAGTGAATTTACCCAGCCAGCGCACTTGCACCAGTCGCGAAAACTGATCAGGCGGTTGCGTCAGATTTCGAGTTCTGATCTGTCGACTCTGATGGGCGTGAGCAGTAATATTGCCGAATTAAACCACCAGCGATTCCGCCGCTGGAAGACACCCTTTAGACTCGACAATGCTAAACAGGCCTTATTTGCGTTTAAGGGTGACGTTTATATTGGCCTCGATGCCAAATCTATGAGTCAGAAAAATATTGCCTTTGCGCAGGATCATTTGCGCATGTTGTCTGGGCTGTACGGAATCTTACGCCCCCTCGATCTGATGCAGCCTTATCGTCTTGAAATGGGCACGCGCCTTGACACCGATCAGGGCCACAATCTTTACCAGTTTTGGGATACGCGCCTCACCCGTGCTTTGAATGCCGAGATGAAAGCAATCGGTTCTGATGTTCTGGTTAACCTCGCTTCAATCGAGTACTTCAAATCAATTAATCCGAAATCGATAAAAGGCCGGGTCGTCACTCCGGTATTCAAAGATTACACCGATGGCAAATACCAGGTCATCGGTTTTTTTGCCAAGAAGGCCCGTGGATTGATGACCCGATTTATTATCGACAACGAAATTGATCAGGCCGAGAAGATCAAGCAATTTGACCTCGAAGGCTATACCTATCATTCATCTTTTTCGACGGATCAAGAGTGGGTTTTTATGCGAAAGCAGTAGTTTGCGTAAGGATTTCCGGGTCAAGGGTCGATGAAATTTCTCAATTCTGATATTCGTACCATTCGAAACATATCCGGACCGGTGGTCGCTTTACTGATACTGGTTATTTTGATCATAAAGCCAGGCTCGCAGGATAGAAATCTAACCACGCTCGAAGCAATTCAACAACGTGGCTATCTGAATGTCCTGACACTCAATAGTGCCTCGACCTATTACCAGGGTATCGATGGGGCTGATGGCTTTGAATATCATCTGGCAAAATTGTTTAGCGAGCACATCGGAGTTGAGGCGCGATTCATCACGATCCCGCAGTTTCGAGATATTTATCCGGAATTGCTATTCGGTACAGGGGATATCGCTGCCGCAGGATTATCAAAAAATGAATCGGAATATAGCCGCGCCGTACTCTATGGACCGAAATACTATGAAGTACAAAACCAGATCCTTTACCGCAAGGGAAATGTAGAAAGACCGAAGTCAATTCCCGACTTATACGATGGCACGCTACAGGTCGTTAGTGGCACCGCGCAGGCAAAACTGTTGCGCGATATGCAACAGGATTACCCGGACCTGGTCTGGAAGGAAGTAGAAGATATAGCGAGTGAAGAATTAATCGAGCTGGTCGATTCCGGCGAAGTCGATTATATCCTTGCTGATTCGCACGAAATAGCGCTGCAAAGGCGTTTCTTTCCGGAATTACGCATAGGCTTCGAGCTGGGACAACCCAGACAATTACGCTGGGCATACAATCGTGCGGACGATAGTAGCTTCTCCCTGGCAATCGAAACATTTTTTAACCAAATCCAGCAAGATGGCAGACTGGAACAGTTAATTCACCGACACAAGAGCCTGGTGGCTAATTTTAACTACTCGGATATTCAGACACTAACCTTGCATATTCGGCAACGCCTGCCCCAATACGAAGCCCTGTTTCGCGAAGAAGCCGAAGTAGTCGGAATCGACTGGCGCCTGCTTGCTTCGATTGGGTACCAGGAATCACTATGGAATGCCCGCGCAAAATCCCCTACAGGGGTGCGTGGACTGATGATGCTGACCCTGGCTACCGCGCAGCAAATGAAAGTCACAAACCGCCTCGACCCCAGGCAAAGTATTCGCGGTGGCGCTAAATATTTAACCCGTGTAATTCGACGCTTTCCCGAGGGAATCGAAGAGCCCGATCGTACCTGGTTTGCGCTCGCGGCCTACAATGTCGGTTTTGGCCATGTCGAGGACGCCCGAATAATCACCGAAACACGGGGAGGCGATCCCAATCGATGGATCGATGTCAAAGAAAACCTGCCCCTTCTGGCGCGAAAGAAATGGTATAAAACAACAAAATACGGTTATGCCAGAGGTTGGGAACCAGTGAAATATGTAGAAAATATCCGTAAGTATTACGCGTTTCTAGTCGCATCTGAAAACAGGTTAAACCCGGTTGAAATAATGCCTGATGGCGAATTTACCGGTGAACCGACGCCACTGGGTCCGAGCCTGTAGGCTAGATGCCCTTCTTTTTCAGCTGCCTTTTTTGCTGGAAAAAATTGGCGAGTAGGCTCGAACTCTCGGCCTCCAGTACACCGCTGTCTATTTCTGGCTGGTGATTAAATCGACCGGTCTCGAATAAGCGGAGCGCGCTGACGATTGCACCTGCTTTTGGTTCTGAGGCAGCAAATACAATACGCGCAACCCGCGCCTGAACTAGCGCCCCGACACACATGGTGCAGGGTTCCAGCGTGATATAAAGTGTAGTGTCGGGCAGGCGATAATTATTCATGCGTTTAGCTGCTTTGCGCAGTACCACGATTTCGGCATGGGCGGTCGGGTCTACCGCAGAGATTGGCTGATTATGCCCGCTAGCCAGGCATTCTCCTGACTGGTCCACCAGTACTGCCCCGACAGGTACTTCGTCCCTGTCGGCCGCTTTTTGCGCCTGCTGCAAAGCTTGCCGCATCCAGTATTCGTCGTTTTCCTGTTGATTCACTCCCATTCGATGGTACCGGGCGGTTTACCCGATATATCGTACACCACGCGGGAAATACCTTCGATTTCGTTCATGATTCGGCGCGATACATGATCGAGAAATTCGTAAGGTAAATGCGCCCAACGGGCAGTCATGAAATCGATGGTCTCGACCGCGCGTAGCGCTACCACGTGATCGTATCGTCGCCCGTCGCCGGTGACGCCAACCGATTTAACCGGAAGAAAAACGACAAAAGCCTGCGACACCTTGTCGTACAGCTCCTGCTCGCGTAGTTCTTCGATAAAGATATGATCGGCGAGTCGCAAGGTATCGGCAAACTCTTTTTTTACTTCACCGAGTATGCGTACACCCAGACCTGGGCCCGGGAAAGGATGTCGGAACACCATTTCTTTCGGAAGACCCAGTTCGACACCGATTTTTCTGACTTCATCTTTGAATAATTCACGCAAAGGTTCGACCAGGTCGAGCTTCATCTCTTCAGGTAAGCCGCCAACATTGTGATGTGATTTTATCAGGTGGGCCTTTCCAGTATCGGCGCCAGCGGATTCGATCACATCGGGGTAAATCGTGCCCTGGGCAAGCCATTTGGCGTTACCCAGCTTATCCGCCTCTTCCTCAAATATCTCGATAAACAGGTTGCCGATGATTTTGCGTTTTTGTTCGGGATCAACCACGCCTTCGAGCTTTCCCAGAAATCGCTGTTCGGCATTGACCCGTATCACCCGCACACCCATGTGCCTGGAAAACTGCTCCATCACCTGGTCTCCTTCGTGGTGACGCAATAATCCATTATCGACGAAGATACAGGTAAGCTGGTCACCAATCGCCTGTTGCAGTAAGGCGGCCACGACCGATGAATCGACCCCACCAGAAAGCCCAAGAATCACCCGATCCGAGCCGACTTTGGCGCGCGTTTCGGTAATCGTAGCGTCTATAATATTGGCAGCTGTCCATGCCGAGCCACAGCCACAAATTTCGTGTAAAAAACGACTGTAGATTGCAACACCCTGTCGGGTTTGGGTTACTTCCGGGTGAAATTGCAAACCGTAAATACGCTTTTTTTCATCGGCCATGGCTGCGATTGGGGCACTTTCGGTGCTCGCCATCAATTTGAAACCGGGCGGTATTTTCGCCACCCGATCACCATGAGACATCCACACGTCGAGCAGGCCATGACCCTCGGCATTTTGTTCATCCTGAATGTCACGCAGTAGCTCGGTGTGACCCCTGGCCCGCACTTTGGCAAAACCAAATTCACTCTTGCCGACGTTTTCTACTTCGCCACCCAGTTGTCTGGCCATGGTTTGCATACCGTAGCAGATACCGAGTACAGGTACGCCGAGGTCGAAAATATCGACCGGCGCCAGCGGGGCATCAGACTCAAGCGTCGACTCGGGGCCGCCCGACAATATAATGCCCCTGGCTCCAAAATCGCTGATGCGGGACATTTCTACGTCCCAGGGATAAATCTCGCAGTAGACTCCGGCCTCACGCACTCGCCGGGCAATTAACTGGGTATATTGTGATCCGAAATCCAGAATCAGGATTCTATCGTCGTGCAGGTTCATAGTGAGAAAGATTTATTGAAATGAATTTTAAGCGCTGATCACAAACGACGTCCACCACTACACCTGGTAGTTCGGGGACTCCTTGGTAATCGTCACATCGTGTACATGCGATTCACTCATACCGGCGCTGGTGATTTGTACAAATTCGGGGCGGGTACGCATTTCATCGATGGTCTGGCACCCGACGTAACCCATACTGGAACGCACTCCGCCCAGCAACTGATGGACGGTGCTGGCCAAAGGCCCCTTGAAAGGCACCCTGCCTTCGACACCCTCGGGGACCAGTTTTTCATCGGCGCTATCGGCCTGAAAGTAACGATCGCTGGAACCTTTTTGCATTGCCGCGATTGACCCCATACCCCGATAAGACTTGTAAGACCGCCCCTGAAACAACTCGACTTCTCCGGGCGCTTCTTCGGTTCCGGCGAACATGCTGCCGATCATGACCGAATGCGCTCCAGCTACCAGGGCCTTGGCTATATCTCCGGAAAATCGGATGCCACCGTCGGCAATGATCGGAATATCGGTATCGTGCAACGCTTCAGCCACATTGCTGATCGCCGAGATTTGCGGGACACCGACACCAGCGACAATGCGCGTAGTACAGATCGATCCCGGACCAATTCCGACCTTGACCGCATCGACTCCGGCCGCTACCAAATCTTTTGCCGCAGCGGCGGTGGCGATGTTACCGCCGATAACCTGCATCTGGGGATAGTGTTTCTTGATCCAGGATACGCGATCGAGTACGCCCAGTGAATGGCCATGGGCTGTGTCTACTACTATTACATCAACCTCGGCCTCGATCAGGGCTTCGACACGCTCACCCGTGTCTGCACTGGTACCGACCGCGGCGCCGACACGCAACCTGTCCTGGCTGTCCTTGCAGGCGAGTGGGTATACGCTCGACTTGGTAATATCCTTGACCGTTATCATGCCCTTCAACGCGCCACTGCCATCGACCACCAGCAGGCGCTCGATGCGATGGATGTGGAGTAATTCAATCACCTCTTCTTTCCCGGCACCTTCGCCAACGGTCACGAGGCGATCCCTTACGGTCATAATGGCAGAAACTGGTTGATCCAGATTAGTTTCAAAACGTAAATCCCGCTTGGTAACCAGTCCCACCAGGCCGTCTGCACCGATGACCGGAAGACCAGATATCTTCTTGCTTTGCGTCAATGCGATTACATCGCGCACCGAAGTATCTGCACTGATGGTTATCGGATCTTTGATCACTCCACTTTCATATTTTTTTACCCTGTTCACCTGTTTCGCCTGATCGGTAATCGACAGGTTCTTGTGCACGATGCCGAGACCACCTTCCTGCGCCATCGCGATTGCCAGTCCGGATTCGGTTACGGTATCCATTGCGGCCGAAACGAGCGGTATATTGAGCTCGATACCGCGTGTCAGTTGGGTCTTGAGAATAGCTTCGTTGGGCAGGACTTCAGATCTGGCGGGCACCAGTAAAACGTCATCAAAGGTGAGTGCTTCCTGGCTGATTCGCATTGAGGCTCCCGGGGCATCGATCAAAGCGGGATTATAGAGTATTGCCCAGGCGAGGGTAAGCCTGTTTAGCATCCGGATTTAATTTATGCGGATTAAATTATACCGGCCTGTGACTGAGCAATCGTATAGAATAGAATGCGATAATCGGTCAGTTAATAATATCTCTATGCAAGCACATCCCGCCAATTCCGATGCGGTCTGGACCGTTTCTGCATTGAACTTCGAAGTAAAAACCTTGCTGTCGCAGGGTATCGGGACACTTTGGATCGAGGGTGAAATATCAAATTTCGTCTGCCCTGCTTCCGGGCACTGGTACTTTACGCTCAAGGACGAGCGCGCCCAGTGTCGCGCCGCGATGTTCAAGGGGCGTAATAACCGGGTCGGTTTTTTACCCGAAAACGGCCAACACGTGCTGCTCCGAGCCCAGGTCACCCTGTACGAGGCGCGCGGTGAGTATCAACTAGTCGTCGACCATATCGAAGATGCCGGAATCGGGGAATTGATGCGTCGCTACGAGCAACTTAAAAACAAGCTCGCCAGCGAAGGTCTGTTTCGTGACGAACTGAAAAAACCCATCCCCGAACAACCGAAAAAAATTGGTATTATCTCGTCAACCACCGGCGCTGCCATTCGCGATGTATTGAGCGTAATAGGACGGCGAGCACCACACATTCCGGTATTGATTTTCCCAACCCTGGTTCAGGGCGAGACGGCAGCCGATCAAATAATCAATGCCTTACACAAAGCCCTACAAACGGGCGATTGCGATGTCATATTAATGGTTCGTGGCGGTGGTTCGATCGAAGACTTATGGTGTTTTAACGACGAAGCCCTGGCGCGAGAGATCGCTCATTTTCCGATTCCGATTGTCACAGGAATCGGCCATGAAATTGACTTCACCATCGCCGATTTTGCTGCGGATTTACGCACCCCTACCCCATCGGTCGCGGCAGAAACGGTCACTCCCGATCGATTCGAAATGATGCAAATGATCGATACGCAAATAAGTCGGGTGACTTCTCTCATTTTACAGCGCCTGACTAACCATAAGGAACGTATTGAGCAGATACAAAAAAGGCTTCAAGGCCAGCACCCAGCACGCCAGTTTCAGGCATTAAAGATGCGCCTGAAATTCGCCTACGATACGCTGCTCGATCGGGCGCGAATGCAGATCGCAACCGACCGGTATCGCCTGCAACTTTGTCTGTCGACAATCCAGCGGTCGAACCCACTTGCTAACATCCGCCAACATCAGGAAAATCTGATTCGGCTACGCGGCGATCATATTAACGCCTTAAAACAACTGATGTTGAAAGCCAGGCACCGGCTCGCGATGCAGGCCAAATCGCTAGACACCTTAAGCCCGTTGAAAACACTCTCACGTGGTTTTGCCACAATAAGCAAGAACAAAAAACTGGTAAGTTCGGTCGCCCAGTTATCAGCAGGAGACGAAATCGACATTACCCTGAGCGATGGTAGCAAACAGGCCAGGGTTGAATAAATCGTATGGTTTCACTAGCTGTCGTAGTTTGAATCTCGTAAAAAACTGGACAAGCCTGGTAATTGCCCCGGAACATCAGCCTCAAGTAATTTTGTTTATAAAAATTAAACCCCATAACCAAATGGATCGGTTAATTTATTCCCGACAGCAGCGTGCTTTCGCGGGATCGACGGATTTATTTATTACCCGTTATGGCACGCTTGCTTTAACATAATGAATATACCTCCGAAATGTTCAATTTATCGGGGAACACAAACATGCTCGATCGGGCCAGGCACCGCCTGATAATATTTATTTCGATCCACCCAACTAAAATAATGAAAATTTCTGGAGTAACAACATGAGTATTTCTCGGCAGCATACCAATTCTCGCATGAGTCAAATTGTGATCCACGGCAATACTATTTATCTTGCCGGGCAGGTTGCCGACAATAAAAGCGCGGATATCACGCTACAAACTCAACAGGTACTGGATAAAATTGACACCTTGCTGGCCGAGGCGGGAAGCAGTAAGTCAAATATACTGTCGGCTCAAATCTGGCTCACCAGCATAGGCCACTATTCCGAAATGAACAGCATCTGGGATGCCTGGGTACCCGAAGGCAACGCCCCGGCGCGCGCCTGCACCGAAGCTCGACTGGCAGCGCCCGAATATCTGGTAGAAATTGGAGTCATCGCAGCCTTATAATTATGATGATGTCGTAACGCAATAAATATGTGACCAGGCTAAGGAATATTTAACATGAATGCGCGTCTAGAACCTTCGACAAAACCATCGGTTTGCCCGCTGGATTGTCCCGATACCTGTAGCCTGTCGGTCAGCGTCATCGACAATCAGATTGTAAAAATACGTGGCACGCATACCAATCCCTATACTGCTGGTGCTATTTGTGAAAAAGTTGCGAAATATTATCCCGCGTATGTGCATGGCGAGTACCGACTACGTCAGCCATTAAAGCGAACCGGTGAGCGTGGCAGCGGTCAATTTGAGCCGATTAGCTGGGATCAGGCGCTGGATCTGGTCTATAAAGGCATCAGCGACGCAATCGACCAATTTGGGCCGCAATCGGTACTACCCCTTAATTACGCCGGACCGCATGGGTTGATATCTATGGGTTCGATGGATTTACGCTTCTTCCACCGGCTCGGTGCATCGTTGCTCGACCGCGGCCCACTTTGCGGAATAGTACGAGGCAGCGCCTACACCAGTCTGTTTGGGAATTCCCCCGGTATGCCGCCCGAGCAGGTTGCCCAGGCAGATGTGATAGCGGTCTGGGGCAATAACGTCACGGTATCCAATTTGCACCTCGCACGGGTGATCAAGTGCGCACGTGAAAAAGGAGCAAAATTGATCGTAGTCGATCCAAAGCGCACCAGAATCGCCGAGCAGGCACACTTGTATCTGCAAATCAAACCGGGGACCGATGTCGTACTAGCGCTGGCGCTTGCTGCCGAGCTGGAGCGGCGTAACGCTTTCGATCGGGGCTTTATCGACACCTGGGTACAGGATTTCGACCGCTACATGCAGCCCGCACGCGAATATTCAGTCACCGATGCATTAGAAATCTGTGGTTTAAACGCCGGGCAATTCGACCAGCTCGCAACCCACTATGCAGGCGCAAAAACACTTGCTCTGTCTATCGGTAATGGCATCGAACGCGGTCACAGCGGTGGTTCTGCACTGCGGGCAATTATGAGCCTGAACGTCTTGACTGGACAATTGGGCCGGCTCGGTGCCGGGATCTTTGCCAAGCCCGGGTTCGTGTTCCCGCTCACCAAAGACCTGCTGCAAAGACCAGACTTGACGCCAGCAGGCACCCGTACGCTCAATATCGTCGATGTCGGTCGACATTTGCTCGACGACCAGTTAGACCCACCGATCAAGGCGGTTTTCATATATAACCATAACCCGGTGTGTACCCATCCCGATCAAAATCGATTGCGGCGTGGTCTGAGTCGTGAAGATCTGTTTGTAGTCGGTTGCGACGTGGTAATGACCGACAGCATGGCTTATGCCGATGTCATACTACCCGCCTGTTCGCATTTCGAGTTCGATGATATCTACCCCTCTTACGGCCACAGTTATTTGCAACGGGCAAAGCCGGTGATTCCGCCTGTGGGTGAATCGCTACCGAATACCGAAATATTTCGACGCCTTGCCGCACGTTTTGGCTTCGATGAAGCACTCTTCAAAGAGGACGATCATGCGCTGATGGATGCCGCGGTCGATCCGACCGATTCACGTTTGATGGGACATCGCCCCAGTAGTCTACCGATCGATCAGGCTATTGTGATGAATACGCATGACGATGAACCGGTACTGATGTGCAATACCGTCAAGCCGGCAACCCGCTCGGGCAAGATCGAATTGTTCAGCGACGAGCTGGAACAAGCGTATGGCTATGGCCTACCGCGCTACGATGCGGTCGATGGCGAGTTACCACTGAAGTTAATCTCACCATCGTCTTCGAAACGAACCAACACAACCTTCGGCGGTGATGCAGCCTCACAATCGCCCGAGGTCATCGAGATTAACCCTAAAGACGCAAACGCGCGTGGAATCAGGGAAGGCCAAAAAATCAAACTATGGAATTCAATTGGCGAGGTCGAACTCAGTGCGCGTATTACCGATGCTGTGGCAGCGGGCGTGGTTTACAGCCCGAAGGGTACCTGGCTAAAAACCAGCACAACGGGTCAAACGGTCAATGCGCTGATATCGGCCGATTTGAAGACCGATATCATGCAGGGCGCCTGTTACAACGACACCTTTGTCGATTGTAAACCGCTCGATTGATTTCACTGGCGGGAAAGTCCAGGGACGCTCTCATTTATTCTGAGTTGCCCTGATTTTTTCAATAAAGCGACTTAGGCGTTAATTCCAATCAGCGCAAATAGTCGACTGGGTAATTGAATTAGCCCTGGCTAATTATTTACAACCATTATGTTTCTTCCACATGTCTTCGTCGTGCCCTTCAGGCATGTTCTCACAGGGGTCATCAGAGCTATAACCTCTTAGTCGATTGTAATCACTGATTTGTTGAGGATTGAGAATGCTCGGTGTCGTCAAATGAGTGGCAAGGTGTACATAACGAAGGCTCGAACGCACCCTGGAAATTGACTCCAGTTGCTCGATAAGGTTTCCATCGGTTATTGTTCTATTGGCAAAAGATTCATTTAACTTTTTCTCCAGCTCGATTAGTTGGTTTCCGAGGGGAATAGCCTTTGACTGCATGCTATCAAACAATGCCCTTATCTTTTTCTCCTGTTCATCACTCAATCCGATTTGGTTTTTCATTTGCAGGATGTGCGTTGGCCCTGGCATACCGTTCAATTCTGCCGCTTTTGCCAGGCCCCATCCTTTACCATTTTTTAGTTGCTGAATATCATCTTCAGAAAGGCTCTTAATGATTCGCTTTTCCTGACCTGCGT
>JADFJT010000184.1 GCA_022566015.1 Pseudomonadota bacterium
AAAATCCAGCGATGATGATGGCCCAGCCTAGGATATATCGAATTGAGCGATCCAGGTTTCCAACATTGAATTTCATGACTATTCCCTCTTAATTTTTTACCCCACATAAATATAAGGAGGTACGAGCCAATAAGAATTGATCTAGATCAAAGATTAGGATGGCCTATGCTGTCATCATGTTAAATAATTACTCAATACCTAATACTAATGTATAACAGCATTACTTTTAATCCCGAACTGATTAAACGCTACGACCGAACCGGCCCACGTTACACCTCTTATCCGACCGCAAACCAGTTCAACGAACGGGTTGACGCCTGCGATTACACGACCTGGGCAAGACAAAGTAACGAGGACCCAATCCCCAGATCGCTGTCCTTGTATTTTCATTTGCCATTTTGCAATACTATTTGTTACTACTGTGCCTGCAACAAGATAGTTACTAAAAACACCCAACGCGCGGTTGACTACCTGACAGATTTGCATCACGAAATCGAGTTGCAAGGCGAATTGTTTGACTCGGATCGTGTAGTTGAACAATTGCACTGGGGCGGTGGGACACCGACATTTCTGACCGCAGAGCAAATGCGGCAGCTCATGCTGAAAATAGGCCAGCATTTCAAGTTGCGTAGCGATGACGGCGGCGAGTATTCGATCGAAGTTGATCCACGCTCCACCGATTCGAGCACAATAAAACAATTGCGTAGTCTTGGTTTCAATCGGTTAAGCGTCGGTGTGCAAGACTTTGACGCCGAAGTACAGCGCGCAGTTAACCGCATTCAATCGGTCGCTCTAACACAGTCCGTGATCGAGTCAGCGCGTCGTTGTGAATTTAAATCGATTAATATCGATCTTATTTATGGTCTACCATTGCAAACTGTTTCTCGCTTCGCCGAAACACTTGACACCTTGATCAAGATAAACCCGGATCGAATCGCGCTGTATAACTATGCTCACCTGCCGCATCGTTTTCCACCACAGCGGCGCATCAACGCTGCCGACCTGCCCAAAGCGGAAGAAAAACTTTCGATTTTGCAATATTCGATCGAACGCCTGACACAAGCGGGTTACGTTTACATCGGAATGGACCACTTCGCCAGGCCTGACGACGAACTGGCTGTCGCGCAACACAAAGGTACATTACACCGTAACTTCCAGGGTTACTCGGCACATTCTAACTGCGATTCGGTGGCGATGGGCGTTTCTGCTATCAGCAACATCGGCGATCACTTTTGCCAGAATACGACCGATATCAATGTCTACCACGAACAACTTGGAAAAAATAAGCTACCCATTTATCGTGGTTACGAATCACAGTCAACCGACATTCTGCGGCGCGACATTATCCAGCAGTTGATCTGTTTTTTTCGGCTCGATATTGGCAATATCGAACAACGCTGGTCTATCGATTTCAACGACTATTTTGGGCCCGAACTGAAACGACTGGAACCCATGCAAGCCGACGGCCTTTTAGTCGTTACCAATGATGAAATTCGGGTACTCGATGACGGCCGATTTCTGGTACGTAATATCTGTATGGTGTTCGATCGCTTTATCGATCCACAGGAAAAAGATAGTTTATTTTCCCGCCTTGTTTGAGCGGGACCATTCAGCTCACCACTGAATTATCCTAACCGGAAGTGTCGATGCTCAATATTGTTGATCCCGAAAAAGCCAGCTGCATCGTACCGTTATTTCGTTTGGCGTTTCGCCCATTTTTTCTCGGTGGTGCGCTATTTTCACTGGTCGCCCTGGCCCTGTGGGGAAGTTTTTGGCTGACAGGAATGCACTGGACCCCTTATGGTGGCTGGTTGTGGTGGCATGCGCACGAAATGTTATTTGGCTTTGTAAGCGCAATTATCACCGGATTTCTATTAACCGCAGTGCAAAACTGGACTGGGCAGGACAGTATTAACGGATGGCCTTTGTCAGGCCTCTTTTTACTTTGGCTGCTACCCCGTATACTCCTGCTTTACCCGGTTGGGGTCACCGAAGCGGTATTACCCTGGCTTGATCTGGCCTTTTTACCTGCGGTCGCCTGGGTGATGGGTAGGCTGGTGTGGCGTGTGCGCCAATTTCGTAATCTTGTGTTTATCCCCGTTTTACTATTGTTAACCGTTAGCAACGCGCAAATGCACTGGGCTATGGTTCAGGGTGATGGTGCGCTCGCCAGGCAAGCCAGCCATAGCGGTATTTTTTTGATTGTTTTAATGATGGTAGTGCTCGGCGGGCGCGTCATTCCGTTCTTCACCGCCAACGGCACCGCGACAGTTAGATCAGAACCCAATCCAGGGGTAGAAATACTGTCAATCGCCAGCGTAGCCATCCTCGCGCTGATACAGCTATTCGGCTTCATGTCGGTGCTACCAGCGCTATGGGTGGCCGGTTTGTTTTTAATCGCTGGTTTGGTCCATCTGCTGCGTTTTCTGAGCTGGCGTCCCTGGGTAACACTCAAAGTGCCCTTATTATGGTCGCTTCACGCTGCTTACCTGTTTATCGTGTTGGGTTTTTTCCTTTGCGCGTTGCGTTACGCAGGTTTGACGCTAGAGTGGTTTAGCGGTTTTGCCAATCACTATGCCACCATTTTGCACAGCTTCACTCTGGGTGGCATGGGCCTGCTAATTCTAGGAATGATGTCACGGGTTTCTCTCGGTCATACTGGCCGTGCGCTGGTCATTAGCCCATGGGTTAGTTTTGGGTTTATTTGCCTGTGCAGTGCATATATTTTTCGCATCTGGTTGCCTTTGATCTGGCCGGATTCAAGTCACTACGCGAGTTACCTGCTCAGCATTGTTTTCTGGTTGTTGGGATACGGATTATTTGTCGCCTTATATTTGCCCATACTCTGTCAGCCCCGCGTCGACGGCCGACCTGGATAGCTCTATTTTAAAGGCTACAAGTCTTAAGGCATTTCCATTCAATGCGCCCTCTTTTTTTGTTGGTTGAAAACCCTCATTTTTTAATCATTGACAGCAATCTAAATTATTCTGTAATGCGCGAACAGGAAATAGCTTTGCGATACCAAATCGGTGGAAAATGCCTACCACAGTCGAGTTATCATCACACCTTCTCAAAGAATATCCTCTGTTTAGCGAGAAATGCACAATGTTGACCTAAATCAATATTTCTATTTTTAGAACTAGTATAAATCAACTGTAAATTTGTATTTTAGGAAATAGAGATGGCCAGCAAATTTAAAACGAAAGTTATCAAATGCCCAATCAGAAAACGCGA
>JADFJT010000007.1 GCA_022566015.1 Pseudomonadota bacterium
GCTGTATAGATACCAAATTCATTCACAGACCTGACCAGAAAATATAAGTAAACGCCAGAATACAAAGGATGTCGTACGTAACGGTGCATGCCCGTAGTGTGCAATGACTCTTCATCGGCTGTATTATCGGCGTTTGTCAAGAGAGTTGTCGCCTAAAGTTTAAAGTTATGCCGCCTTGTTTTCCTCAGTTTCAGATAGTTTCTTTTCCGGGTTAAGGTAAACCTCTTCTATCGGTTCCCAGTTTCTTGTTTCACCACTCCAGCGCTCTGGATGGATTGATTTTGCTTGTTCGTATACCTGCTTGCGTTTTGCCAGTATCTGTATATCCAGTCCCTTGTGTCGTTGCTCAGGTGTGACAAAGTTAATCGCGCTATGCAGATGCTCATGATTGTACCAATCGACAAAACCATGGATCCAGGTACGAGCTGCCAGCAGATCAAAAAATGGTCGATCAGGGTATTCCGGTATGTATTTAAGCGTGCGGAATAACGATTCCGAATAGGGGTTGTCATTGCTCACCGAGGGGCGGCTAAACGAAGGGACAACACCCAGCTCCTGTAACGTCGCTAACATGGTCGCGCCTTTCATCGGGCCACCGTTATCGGAATGTAGTATTACCTGGTTAGGCAGAATACTTTCTCGCTGACAGATATCTGTCATAAGCTCACCAGCCAATGTGCTGGATTCTTCCTCATATACCTGCCAGCCAACGATTTTACGGCTGTAGATATCCATCACCAGGTAAAGGTACAGGAAAATACCCTTAACCGCTGTCGGCAAGTAGGTAATGTCCCAGCTGTAAATCTGATCAGGACCGGTTGCCGTTAACGCACGGGGCTTTTTTCGTTCTCCTGTCGGTTTCGCTTTTTGCCGGTAACTGAGTTGATTGGCCGCTTTCAGTATCCGGTAAAACGTTGACTCCGATGCGATATAGATCCCTTTGTCAGCAAGCTTTGGCACGATCTTGCTCGGTGGTAAATCAGCGTATTCCGGCTCATTGGCAACCTTAATGACGCGCAGGCGCTCGAGCTCTGTCAGTTTGTTGCGTGGATCGTGTTTGGCATCCAGTCGCCCGTCCCGGGCGTTGTCTGGCCGACACCAACGCCGAAAGGTTTTTGCACTGATACCAATGCACTCACAAGCCTTCGATTGTCTGGCGCCCGATACACGGGCCTGGTTGACCAGAGTAATAATTTCGTTTCTCTCGCTGCTCATTGTGAGTCGTCCTCGTCGCTCCCCCAGATTGTGCTGACTTTTTTTTGAAGTACCAATAACGCAGCAGTCTCAGCCAGCGCTTTTTCCTTACGCCGCAATTCTTTTTTCAAATCCTTGATCTCATGCTTGAGATTTCTCGACTCTGAATCTTGCCGGGTACGTGAACTAGCTGCCGCTCCATCTACAAACCCCAGCTTCCATTGCTTGACATGATGCGGATAAATCCCTTTCTCCCGGCAAAATTCGCTCATCGCCTCTTCATCCAATGAACCACAGGCAATCACCATATCGAGCCTTTCTTCCAGGCTCCAGTCCTGAGGTCGTTTTTCTTTTACCATCTCATTTGACCGAAACACCCCATCCACTAAAACAGAATCCAATCCATGATTTCTTGATTTAACAATCCAGTTATTCAAAGTTGATTTACCAACTCCCAATCCCTCTGCTACCTCTCTGAGACTGGTCTCTGCAGATCGACTCAGCGCTTTCCCCACAGCCTGCATCCTAAATGATTGTGTAAATATTGCTCTCATTTTGTACTTCCTCTAATCGATAATTAGAGGCGTCAACTATCCTGACACAGGGGGGTTCTGGCCGGAAGCGGGAGTAAATAATTATCCCGCGAAGGTCTGCTCCTAAGAATTATTCTTGAATTAGTTCCTTTTAGAAACCTACTCTACGATAGCAGTCGTTCGTGTTTCAATTATGGATGGCTCTAACGTGCCCATACCTGCCATTCCTTAGGATGTTCCTCGACAACCAATCGAGACTGGCCGGGTTGATTCTGTATAGCCAATCGGTCGCCCGTTACAAATGTTTCACCAGAAAAATGAGCAACTCGGGATTTGAAGAAAATTATAGTCGTGAAGCCTGATTCAGGCTACTCCTTAGAAGTAGATCTGACTGACTATCGATGCCTTCCCTCTCCCGATAAGAGTGATGTATAGTCCTTTGGTTCATATGGGAAAATTAATTCCTTCAATGGCGCAAAGAAGCCGGTTTTTCGCAACGGGTTTGCGCCCATATCCTTTACCAGTTCATCATGATAATGCTGGGTATGAACGTTTAATCGTGCACTTCGCGCCGAACTAAATGGCATCCAGGACCGTTTCCAGGCCTTCATATTTTCAATGTTTTTAGTCATCGCGTCTTCCGAAGGCAACTGTATTCTCTCTTTTAGTAAGTCGACTAGCCAGCGCGCCTGAAGACTGTAACTCAAGATGCTCGATACTGTGGCGGCCCGACCAACAAAGAACATCCCCGGTACTTTGGGATTCATTATATGACGATACAGATAAAAACCATCATCCCCGGGGTCGAGTTTTTCCCAGATATCAGGAGCAATAAAGCTGAAGTCAATTTTCCAGCCTGTGGCCAGAATAACCGTATCGAGTTCAAGTGATTCCCCATTTGCGAGTTGAAGACCACTTGAGGTGAATCGTTCAATTTCACTATGATGCAGGTCGATACGCCCAGCACGAGCCAGTCTAAAAAATTCACTTTTTGGAACTTGAAGGGGTTCGCCGAATGAATCTACTTCGATGGGCAATTTGGGAACCAGACTAACCCGTGTGCCGAAACGTGATCCTAGCTTACATTGGAATAAAAAAAGCGTTTCGACAATGCGCCAGTAAAACCAGACCAGGGGCTTACCGATGCTATGAACAGTACGTTCGACCGATGTCGTATCCTGATAAACAGGTATTAATGTACTGGTAAGACGATTCAGCAAACCCCATTTGAAAGGCAAAATTCCAGCCAGCTTCTGCGGTATTGGCCAGTGCGCTTCACGAAAGATCATATACGTTTGTGAAGCAACTTTGGCAGACTCCACAGCTGCATCGTTTGCACCTTTTCCGTAACCAATAATGGCAACCCGCTTGTCTTTTAGTTGCTCTTCTGATTTTAGTAAGGAGTTATGTATGACTTCACCGTGAAATTTATCACGATCAGGAAATTCAGGAATATTAGGAGTATTGGAAAATAAACCAATACATATCACCACCAGATCGAAATTCTCTTGACTGGATTCATTTTTATTTTCTGATGTGAGTACCCATCCAGTACCCGGGGAATCGGCCTCGGCAAGATCTATGACCCGCGTATTAAATCGAATCTTGGAGCTAATCTCAAAGTGGTCTGCATAATCATGGAGGTACTTCAGGATAATGGGACCAGGCGTGAAATCAGGTGTCCCTTCCGGCAAAGGCCAGTCGGGAAATTCATACAACTCATGTTGAACCTGCACACCAAAATTCAGGTAACCGTCGGACCAGACTCCACCGAGCACCTCATTTCGTTCAAAAAGTGTGCAATCGAAACCCTCCCCAATAAGTTGTCTCGCAGTACATAGACCCGCGACACCTGCCCCGATAATGGCAATTTTATTAATATTGTTAGTTTCCATTAGCGAAACGCCTTGAAAACGGCATAAAAAACAACAGCGATCAGCCAGAACCCTAGTAGGTATCCACCCATCAATATCCACAAACCGAAAGTCCAGAGGGCAAAATTGAGCGCAGAGATTCCCGTACCCTGAGTTCCAGAATTTCCCCCGCTGAGGACCAGCCTTGACATATAAGCTGCGTGGAAAAGACTAAATGCCAGGCCAACTAGTGTCCCGACTAAGAGAAAATCACTCATTTTTTTTACCCCCTTCGCCTTGTCCCTTTAGTATTCGTTTCGCCCAGCCTGCATCGAATTATTATTTCGATCATTATTACATAGCCGGTGGCTACGCATGCATTTATTGAATGCATATTGCTGATCAGAAAAATAGGGCCTCCTTTCAAAAACGAAGGGCATTATTTATAGGTGGACCAAGCACCTGGTTTCTAATTGCACGGAACGTTCCGTTCTGACCCATTCAACTCGATCAAATGAATGTCGGCTACCTGGAAGCTGTCACTGAAATCTGAATCTTGAATACGTGCTCTGTGCCGACAGTACTCGTTCCCAACTTAAAAATGAATGGCGGCTATCTGGAAGCTGCCATTCAAATCCGAACACTAAATACGTGCTTTGTGCCCAAAGCTGACCTCAGATTTGACAATTAACAATACAATTATTGGGGTCCCGGTCGAGTTTGCACGGGAACTACTGACGGATTCGGGTATCATAATCGAGTAACAAAGAGTCCTGTCTATTGGATTCTGATATCAGTTTTAGAACGTATAAAGGCCTTTAATGCCTGGCAGGTTTAACGATGAAAAAACTATCTATTCTACTACTCAGTTTATTGACAGTCGCATGCGTGACGGGTGGTTACAACCCCCGCTATTACTACAACGAGATCCAGGTGGTGAATCTCACGGGTGGGACAATTGTAGATGTCAAGGTGCAAATTGGAGAATCGGGGCGAACCGTCAGTTGCGATAGTGTTTTGAAATATGCCCTGTGTGATGAACGGTTTGGCAAACGCCGATATCCACAACAGGGCATCCAACTGAGCTGGACTCACACCGATGGCAGTCAAAAATCGCAGCTGCTAACGCCTGCAATATCGGTTCACTACTTTACCGCTTTTCCACTTCGTATCATGCTCGAAATTTCAGAAAACGGGGCGGTGAAGGCTTATTTCCAGCAAGAAGATCCGGGGCGTGATAGGTCGCCTATATTTACCGACATAATGTAGTTACCCGGAATTAGACGGGGACACAATATATATTTATTCAGCTATCAGTTAGCGCCTGGTTCTGTGAATAGAGTACTATATCCCTGGAATTTCCCTCTACAGTTGCTTACGAGAAAGCTGCTACTCAGAATTAAAGAGTCAGAGGCTGCTAAGTGCCGTTCAGACCCATTCAATTCGATCTGATGAATGGCGGCTACCTGGAAGCTGCCATTTCAAATCTAAACTATGAATGCGTACTTTGTGCCCAACTGAGACGCTCACAAAAAACCACCTCGAATGAGATGGCTTTAGTATTAGCTATGTCGGTAAATTGGTAGCCTATCTCAATGGCGACTCAGCAGCCATTTTCTGGCCTTTTAGATGCTCACGATAGAACAGGAATATTCCGGAACCCACAATTAAAATCATTCCCATGGCCTCATGCAATCGTGGGATGTCGCCCCAGAAGAGGAACCCACCTAACATCGCTGTCAGCAAGCCACTGTATTCGAAAGGTGTAATCGTCGCTGGATCGGATATTCGATAAGCATTGGTCAACATCAGAAATGCGACAGTGCCGACAACGCCAATGGTCACGATGCTTACTATGATGAAAATGCCATCAAATCGCCATGGCTGGGTTAAAAACTCGAATCCACTGAATTCAGCGGTATTGAAACTGCCATCTCCAATACTTAGCCCCATCACGCCACTCAGGGCGGCAGTAATCAAATACATGAAGATGACCTGTTGGAAGACGGTATCTTTTTCAGCCGTGAATTTGGCGATCATCATGGATATGGCGTAGGTGAACGCGGTGAGCAAAGGCAGAATATAATAAAAGTTGAACCCACCGACCTCAGGCTGAGATATGACCACCACGCCGGAAAAACCAACCATCATGGTAAACCAGCGGTTATAACCAACGAGGCTGCCAAATACGAATATTGACATGATGGTGATGAAGAACGGGCTCACCAGAAACAGGACGGTCGCGTTGGCAATCGGAACTTTCGATTGTGCGAAGTAAAACGCTGAATATCCGAAGAAAAACAGCAGACCTCTGCAGGTACTGAGAAAAGGGTAATTGGTGGTAAATTTAAGGGGTTGGTGGGTTATTTTAAGATAAGCGCTGATTAACGCAACACCTATAATTGATCTGCAAAACAGAATCTGAAACATTGAGATATCGACTGACAGTAATTTTATCAACACATCCTGAATCGAGAATATGGCCATCGAAACGATGACTAATATGATCCCACGTTTATTTTCTTCCATTAATTAAAACTCTTGCTGACAGTCTGCCTGAGACGAATCTCCGGGTGGGTCGGAGCGCCTGATCTTCAAGTCGCACTTTGTGTTCTCTAACCTGACTGTGAAATATGAAAAAGACTGCGGGATTTCGATTGCCATACATGGCTGAAACTCGGTTTTAATTGCCACTGATTATAGGGTGGTATGTTCATCAATTATTGATTATCTAGACGATATTTATCGATTGCTGGGTATCGATTTTTCGATGGGCTATATTCGCAAATATTGCCCAGTTTGTATTGAATAATATTCCGCTCAATAGGGGCTTACTCACGAAACGGAATATATCAGGTCTAAAGGTAGCGACTGAAGCCGCAAAAAATTAGACTTCAGAAATAATCACTATTTCTTTTCGCTTTTCAAGTCGATCCTAAAGGGTACTGTTTCAAATTAATCGACTTCCGCTGTTGGCCGACTTCAGCCCTGGCAGTTGCATTTTTAAATGGCTCCTAACGGGAAAACAGCCACTCTAGATTGAAGAGTAAGGGGCTGCAAACTCCCCTATGATATTCACTGCCCTGCTAGGCGTGAAACGATGGAATGTGGTTTTATAAGTTCAGGGTGCAACGCTCACTGAATTCATGCGAATTCCCAGTGGCCCACGGGTTAGATAGAACAGTATCATTTTATCATCCCGTTCTACTTCCAGCTCTACCATATCACTAATATTGCCACTTGCTGTAGCCTCTCGCAGATCGAGCCAATTGTAGATGCGCTGATTGTCATAACGAATAATGTAATCACCGGACTTAATCCCCGCCAATCCGGCTTGAGCATTCTCCAGCACACTAGTTACAGCAACGCGGTTAGGCCGGCCAGAGGCATAGAGATAAGCGTCATAAGCGGTATCACTCAACTGGTTCTTTAGTTCATCTTCTTTGCTCTCAAGCGCCTGCATTGCCTCGCGCAATTTTTCGCTGCTCCACTTTTCACGGATTGACTGATCACGCAAGTAAAGCCGCTCCATTTCCAGTTGCTCGAAATAAATCTTTAATTCGTTGGCCTGACCGCTATCGATGCCGCTATCGATCAAGGCCTGTTCATTGAACCAGCCTCGATTCGAATCAGATTCATCCAATTCGCTGCCATCATCTACCTGTTCAGACGAGGTTGTTCTCTCAGAAGGTTCCAAATCAGTACCAATCTCAGCCACTAGTAGCCTTAATGTCTCAATCTCTTGTTCCAGTACCTTCCGCTCCCTGATTTCATTTTGGAGAAGCTGATTGAGTTCGGTGAGACCTACAGTGGGGTGATCGGTGTCAGGATTTTTCTCAACCTTTTGATCAGTGGCAAAAATAGCTGTATTTGGGTTGGATTTTAGTGCCGGTGTACCTAGCCTATCAGAGTCATACTGGATGATAACGCCGATAGCCACACCAGTCGCCAAGGCTAGACTGATATAAATTAAGGGATTTTGCATTTTTTAATTTCGCGGATATAAATGGTAAAAATTATCCAGCGAAATTAGTAGACTATCAAATGTATTGAGAGTTCTTTGCTGGAGAGGAGAAGAGGAAGCATATATTTTTTAAATACCAGCAGCCGCTGTGTGCCGAAACGTGCCTATTTACTCATAATATTCAATGACTGCTGATGAGAGCAGCCATTGATTTTTAGTTTGGGAATTCCCGGTCTGTGCCGAAATGTGCCCATAAAACCGGGCAATTAAATGTCTGCTTCCAGGAAATGGTCGAACCCGGCGCCAAACTGGCGATGACTTGTGATCTATTCCTGCTTTAACGCTTTCGTCGCCTCGACATAGCTATGTGCGACATTCGATGTGATTCGACGCTCTTCCAATCCACGCGACAATTTAATCCGCATGAAGCCGTTTGTTGTGTAACGCGATACTTTCAAATAATAGTTGGCTTCGACATAACGAACAAGATCCAGGTATTCGTCGGCAATTTCAGGATCGACCCAGAACGAATCATAGTTAACAATCGTTACGACTCGACGCCCGAGTGGTTTTAATGTCGCTTCTACCGCCGTCTTGATCAAGTCAATATCCTCCAGAGTCTTAACTCGCATCCCCGCGAAATTAAGGAACAATGTGTTAGTCTCGGGCGTGTAGCTGATTCTGTCTTCTATGTGGATGTCTGAAATGTGCTCGCGCAACCCCATGGCTTTTGGCTGGAACAGCACGGACGCCATGGGTTTCGGATCGTGGACGATTGGCTTAAATGGAAGAAGGTCGAGAATATCTTTTTGGATGTCTATGCCGGGAGCAACTTCGATAAGCTCCAATCCATCTTCTCGCAGCGAGAAAACGCAACGTTCGGTCACATAAAGAACCGGGCAACCTTTTCTTCCGGCACGTTTCCCTGAAAATGTCACCTGACTGACGGACTCAACAAACTTTTTGTATTTACCTTCCTTTATAATCTTTAGCTCGCCATTTTCAATCCGAGTTTGCAATCCTCCTGATGTAAAAGTACCAACGAATACGATCTTCTTGCTATTCTGCGAGATATTGATGAAACCACCACAACCAGACACTCGGCCCGAAAATCTGCTCGCATTGACATTTCCTATACCGTCACATTCGGCGAACCCGAGACAAGCAATATCGATACCGCCTCCATCGATAAAGTCGAATTGAGCTGCGTGATCAATTGATGCAATATAGTTCAAAGCTGCACCAAACCCGTATCCAGCAAGCGGCACACCGCCGTATACTCCCGGGTCGACGGTAAGCATGATTTGGTCCGAGATTTTTTCTTCGTTGGCGATGTTTCCTACACTGGAAGCGAGTCCCACTCCCAGATTGACGATAGCGTGTAGCGTTAATTCCATAGCGGCTCGCCTTAATACAACCTTCTTCTCGTCTAGCGGCATTGGGGGTAAAGTTTCCAAAGGAATCCGGATTTCGCCGGACAAAGCTGGATTGTATTGATCGTCGTAATTCTGCATATGGAATTCCGGCTCGGCAACGACAATACAGTCAACCATGAAGCTGGGAACTCGAACATAGCGGGCATCGATTGAGTTAAGTTGGGCCACTCGTTCGACCTGACATATAACAACGCCACCGGAGTTCCGCGCCGCCATAGCAAGCGATAAATTCTCCAGGCTAAGCGATTCCTTCTCCAGCGAAATATTTCCTTCGGGATCCGCTGTGGTACCACGAATCAGGGCCACATCAATAGGGGGCCCTGAAAAATAAAGTGTTTCTTCGCCATTCAAAGTCAGCAATTCGACTAGATCCTCTTTCGCCGCTTCGTTGACTTTGGCTCCTTCCAGCCGCGGGTCGACGAACGTTTCCAACCCGGTCCGAGACAATACGCCCCGCTTTCCGGCAGCTATGTTGCGATACAGATGCGTGATAACACCCTCGGGGAAATTATAAGCTTCGATCCGGTTTTCACGCGCAAGCTTTTCGATTTTAGGAATCAGGCCGTAGTGCCCACCGATCACGCGTTTTAGTAATCCTTCATGACCCAACCGGTTCAGTCCCCGATCCCTACCATCGCCGATTCCACCTGCAAAAATCAGCGTTAGATCTTTAGGTGTATTGGTTTCGGAATAACGAGTCTCCAACCCTGCTAGAAGCTTTTCAGGAACACCGTTAGTTCCGTAACCGACAACGGCTACAACGTCGGCATCTTGAATGAGCGCAATGGCATCTTCTACCGGAATGATTTTGCTCATATTTTACCCCTGCAGTAGTTAAGTCACCAAGGTTTGTCTAACTATATGGGTTGACCCTATTTTACACGATATTCAGTTTCGTTGAATAATGCTGAGAGTGGCTAGCGGTCTTTTTTGTCGGGAGTACGAGCGATATCACAAAACTTAAGATAATTAAGGGTATATTTGATTTATTATCACCAAAGTCCGGTATGTGCCGATACTGTTGAAAAACTCTAAAACTTTCAACCAGACAAAACCAAATGCGTTTTAAGCTTTCTATCGAACCTAACACACGGAGGGGATCCTATTAATCGTGATCTGATCTTACAGTGGAACTGCCAAACTCTGTAATGGGTGGATTGGTTCAATAACCGCCGCCTACTAGAGCCCATCGGTAACGTGCCACCAGCAGAATATGAAATGATGTATTATCGACACTTGAAGAGTCAGCTAAGGTAGCCTGACTCAAACAACCGAGTCTCCGGAATATCCGGGGCGGTTCAACCCCTCTTCTTAGCCTTAGCGATACTATTGATGCAGGTCAATGGGTAGTCATTTGATTCCTGTTATACAGGATTCATTCGGATAGACAGTTATACATACAAAACGTGTTTACCAAAGGTATTAACCCGGACGACGACAAACGTCGCGTCACTTTTCATTGCCGGATGAAGGTGTGCGTTAGCAGGAGAATGAATGGCGAACATCCCAAACATTTCTAAAGCAAATAGATCGCTACAATCGAAATATAGGATCACTTCAATGTTTTATGACATTCTGGATTTTCCTTGGGAAAAACAATACAAGAAGTGGAGGCCTGGATTACTCAAAGATGTTTATGGAGAAGTGATCGAAGTTGGAGTTGGTACTGGCAGAAATCTGCGATATTACCCTTCCAATACAAAAGTAACCGGTATCGATCTGAGCAAGGACATGCTAAAAATATCAGCGAAAAGGGGTGGTTTCGCGGAGTGTGATTTTTATCCTGTTCACGAGGACGCAACATCAATGGAGTCAAT
Source organism: Pseudomonadota bacterium (assembly GCA_022566015.1). Taxonomy (GTDB): domain Bacteria; phylum Pseudomonadota; class Gammaproteobacteria. Next base: position 10,798 of record JADFJT010000007.1, read on the forward strand.
CCCATCTAATTACTTCGATTGGCTGATTTCTACATTTTTATGTTGTGTTATGCCCGATCACCTTCAGCCTCTAGCAATTGACCAATTTGAGAGAGTATTAAAGCCTGGTGCTCACTTCAGATTACTTGAGATGGTCTATTCAAAAAACACTATGCTAAGAAGGAGGCAACAATTATTTGCGCCTCTTATTCAATGGGCGTATGGAGCCCGATTTGATCGTAATACTCTTGAGTATTTAGAGAAATCTTCAATACTAAAAATCACCAATACATATTTCCTTAAAGAAGATATTTACCTTGTAATTGAAGGAGATTGTGAAAAATAGGGGCTCGCTCCGGTATTTACCACACCGAACTTGTAGGTGGGCTTCCATATAACCGCCATTCATTTTGAAGTTGGGTACGACGTCTGTCGGCACACAGCAGTCATAGAGTATAAGTGCGCTATCCGTAATATTCTCGCTGGATCGATGATCGCCGGGTGGATCTCTCACCCACTAAGAAACGCCGCCTTATCACGGCGCACGCACATTCCGGTAATTGAAGTAAATGTATCAACCTGCTGAAAAGTGCCATGAACAGACGTCCGATGCCTCAGCAGTCTGCAATCCGGTATTGTCAAGTTAACTTATTTAAGGGTGTAACAAAGGCAGAATGGTAGCCCTAAATCATTGATTTCTTGTTGTGGGGTAAGGATATTTCGTCTTAAAAAAAGCAAAATTTAAATTAACTTGACAGTATCCCGGTCAACGTTTGATCTCGGCACGCTTCCCGGCATTAATCGGGTATCGTGCAAGGCACCCCCCAACCCCTCCCAAAGGGGAATAGATTGGGGATTCTGTCTAGGGTTTAGATCACAAGAAAATGGCTCACCATCCCGGCTTGGGCGTGGGCAGGAACGCCGCACCCTATCTCATAACTGCCGATTTGGAGGGGTGTGAAGGTCCACTGCGCCATCCCGCCGGCTCTGAGCTCGATCTCCTTGACTCCGTAATAGAAGGCTGAATTCGCGACGGAACGCGCCAGAATACGCGGCCGGGCGTGCCGGAATCCCATTCGATAGACCTCGCCACCCTGCACATCGATCTTGGTGGTCTGTACAGCAATGCCGAACTGTGGTACCGACAGATAGTGCGTGATGTTACTCGGGTTGTTGAGGACGAGCCTGTAGAGCTTACCCGCCTTCAGCTTCAACTCGCTCGGGGAAATCTCAAGCTCACCACTTTTCGTACCCAGTTGCACGATCACCTCGATCGGTTCTTGTTTAACGAACTCAGCGGCCTGTGCGCCAGCCAACCCGGCCATCGCGGCATACGCCGCCACGATTGTGATGATTAGTTGTTTTTTCATGGTCTTGCTCCTTTCAGTAGAAATTCTGACAATATGCACTCTCACCAACCGATGAGAATTGAGAACAAAAATACCAGATTGAGGGTTAGCCCTCCTTGATCCAAATCAACTACCCGAGACAATACCAAGCGTAAGTTTCAAGCTCGCTCAGGCGGATATCTCCACCTGAGGCCAGGTAGGTACTGCCAAGTTAATGAATGGGATTGGGCTGAAGCGCCGCAAATAGAGAGGTTCTACAGTGAATTAAGGCTACGTTTTCAAAAGAGTCCATATGCCTATACCAACAAAACCGATGCCAGCAATGTAATGCAACTGCTTTTCGCTTATGAATTGGGAAATAACGCTACCAGCGAACACACTAATACCTGATGCAACGATTAGTGCCAGTGAAGCCCCGACAAGTACAGTGAATTTGCTTACTTCTTTATCTGCGGCAAAAAGTAATGTAGCTAATTGAGTTTTATCGCCAAGCTCTGCGATAAAAACTGTGATGAAAATAGTGAAGAGTACTTTATATTCCAATATCTATATTCTCTTTTGATAGCCTAACAAGTAGGCCTATTACGAGTTGAATATTCGGGATAAACGCTGTTTTTACACCCGCGTGGGTTAGCGTCATAGTAATCATTGTTCCGTTTATGCTGTTTCATAATCTCAGCGTTTGGCAGCCTAAGCTCAAAAACATTTTCTTTTGATTGATTCGGCTACTGTTATTACACACGTCCTCACTCCCCGCAACAACAACGAACATTAATGCGGGAAGCGAGGATGCTGTCACAAAGTCTTATGGGGCAATAGGACCGGGTTTTTTCACCTGCTCCATGAGGTCATAATTCCATTCGCCTTCCACGTTGATGTGGGCGGCTGCACCCAGCAGAAAAGCCTCGATGAGATTATGGTTCAGGTAGGCGTATAAGCCGGGTTGCTTAAATGTATAAATCATGGCGCCTGCAGAGCCTCCCGCAATAAACCAGGTTTCGAGATTGGTTGCCGGCGTGTCGTCGAACGATCCGGTATTCCAGACAAGTTCCCCGTGGCCACCGATGAGATGGGGTCGCGTGTCCCTGTTAGCCTGTGCGTGGATAAATAGTACCGTGTCGCCAACTTTTGCCGTCAACGCATTATCTCCGGTTAACGCACCAACCGAGCCGTTGAAAACGACATGGGTGGGGGTGAGGGATCTCATCACTTCCAACATGTCACCAAATCCCGCAATCGGTGAAGGATACTCCTTATACTTTCCGTCTTTATCCCTGGGCACATAAAAGTCCTGCTCACCAATGTAATACGCCTTATCGTAGGTCACCGGGCGACCCTCTTCATCTTTTAAACCTTCTCGCGGTAATACCATGATGGCGCCATTCATACCGGATACCACATGCCATGGCACCATTTGACCACCTGGGGCACAGTGATACACAAACACCCCGGCTTTGGTTGCTTTAAAGCGTAAAACCACTTCCTGGCCGGGACCAACTTGAGTTAATTCACCACCGCCCATCGCACCTGTCGAGGCATGGAAATCGATATTGTGCACTAAGCTATTGGTTTTAGGATTGACCAATGTAAGCTCTACATAGTCGTCCTGGTGAACGACGATAATGGGCCCTGGCACGCTACCGTTAAAAGTCATCGCCCAGATTTTAGTACCACCAGGATCAATTTCGACCAGCTTTTCCTCGATCACCATGCGCACCTGTACTACTTTGGGTTCGCCTGTTGCTACTTGCTGGTGGACCGGTAATGCAGGCGGTGCAACTAGTTTCTGAACGACGCGTTCTAACCCTGCTGCATTCGAAGGAGAACCTGCGTGTGCTGCTGTTACAAAGCTTAATGCTAAACAACTACTAACCAATGTTTTAAATAAAACGTTCATCTTTTTTCCTCATGGTATAAAAAAATCATCAACAAAATAATTAACTAGGTATTCAATATGCGATGCATTCTGCTGTCCAAGGAGTCTCTTCATCTCAATCAGTTCTGCGCCGAACGCCTCGCGAATTCTTGCGAGTGATATATCCAACTAGGTCACGGTGATTACCGAGCAAGGCGCTAGTTGGCTAACCTTTTGCGAGACGCTACCAAAGGCGAGTCCCTTGACCGATCCGAGCCCACGATTTCCCATCACAATCATGTCAATGGGCGTGTCGGTTGCTGCCTCCACGATTGCCTTAACGGGGTTGCCATGGCGCACCCTCGTGTCAATAATTTGAATTCCCTTACTGTGTGCGCGTTGCTGCCCAGCCTTCAACACACCTGCAGCTATCAGTTGCTCGTACTGCCACTCGGGGGGGTCATCCATGTTTTCGACTTTCGCGAATCGACGAATCGTCTCGGGTATTTGCTCACGCCCGATAACGTTTAACAGTATGACCTCGGCGTTGCCGTTGCACGCGAGCTTGGCGGCGACGTCGATCGCTTTAAAAGCCTGTTCCGACCCATCGATCGGTACCAATATTTTCTTACGCATCAATTCACCTCTCACCTAAAAATATGTTTTACGAAACAGATTGAAACATGTGGATCAGGTACTGTTATTGACCTAGGTCAATACTGAGAATGTCGGTTCAAATTCGTCCCTGGCCATATGATGCGGATATCTTTTGGTATTTCCGCTGCCGCAAGGCATCGTAACTTTTCCAGGTTATTGATACGCAGCTGCCTTCGATCGACGTTGATGAGTCCCGAGCTGCGGAGCTTCGCAAACACGCGGCTAACCGTCTCGATGGCTAGATTTAAGTAGTTGCCGATGTCTGCCCGGGACATGCTGAGATTAAACTGTTTTGCGGAATACCCAAGTGCCTTAAATCGATCCGCAAGGTGTACCAGAAAACTTGCCAGACGTTGGTCCGCGCGTTCTTTCCCAAGCAATGTTATGTGTCGGTCACGGGTTTGAATTTGCTCGCTCGCGAGGTTTAACAGACGTTGCTGGAGCGATTTACTTTGTATCGACGACATACGATTGAAAGGGATCGCACAAAGAGTGGTGGTTTCGAGGACCTCTGCACTGGATCCATGTATCCCGGAACCCATTGCATCTAGCCCTATAAGATCCCCAGGTAAATAAAATCCGATTATTTTTTCACGACCATCGGGCGTTAAGGTGTAGGTCTTCAGTGAGCCGGTACGGACTGTATAAAGCGTGTTAAACCGATCTCCGATATGAAAAACCCGTGCGCCCCGCTCCAGCGAGCGCCGATGTTGGGTAATACCTTCAAACATCCCAAGCTCTTTCACATTCAGGTCGGCGGCCAAACAAAACTTACGAAGCCTGCAATCTTTACAGGACACTTGGCGCGACTTGATGCTAACCACATTGTCTGTCTTACTTGAACCCATCTGTTTATCCTCTGAGTATTTAATTGTCTAGAAATGTTCCCAGGGCGTTACTTCGATCCCCGGTTTGAAAAGGATTATTGCGACAAATACCCTAAAGCGAAATCCGCAATTATTCGTAATCGACAGCGTAAAGTACGTACAGTACTCAAGCATTTCTGATCCAATAATTTGGTGGTTTGGAAAGACGTTATCCTGCGGAGTACTGGAGTACCCCGTGATTTAAAGTTATAGACCCATATGGCTTAGGTCAGCTAAGATCAATGCCAATATTTTTTGTAATAATCGGGTTACCAATTGGGTACCGAGACAGACAACAACTCGACTTCCACAAACGCTTTGCCGATATCGACACAAGAAGCTTACTTCGAAGCACTGATGAGTGCCGCCGTCGATGCCATCATCGTCATTGATCAAGACGGCCGAATCGAGATATTCAACAAAGCGGCGGAAGAGATATTTGGGCATGCCGCATCCGAGATTCTGGGGGAAAACGTCAGCAGATTAATGCCGGAGCCGGATCGCAGCGCGCACGATCAGTATTTAAATAATTACCACACGAGCAAAAATCCCAGGATTATCGGTATTGGTCGAGAGGTTATGGGTTTACACAAAAACGGTAAAAAGTTCCCAGTACACCTGTCGGTTGGCGAGGTTGCGGGCACAGATACCTCGCGATTCATCGGGATTATTCGAGACATGAGCGGGCATCATCGCCTGGAAAGTGAAATAAGAGAAATGCAAGCAGAGCTCGCCCATGCAACTCGCCTGAGTGAGCTCGGCGAAATGACTGCGGGTATCGCGCACGAGATCAATCAACCGTTAGCGGCAATATCCACTTACGCAAATGCCTGCCATCGCATGGTAACGAACGAGCAAATTGATACAGCGGAGTTGTTAAATACGCTTCATTTGATTACTGACCAGGCACAAAGAGCAGGCGAGGTCGTGCGGCGATTACGCGCGTTTACAAAAAAACGAGTGGGCCAGCGACAATTGCTGGAGATCAATACAATCGTCGACAGTACCATGCGACTGGTCGAACCCGATATTCGTGCGCGTAATTTTCAGTTGTGTAAGCATCTGACGCCAAAACTACCCAGGATATTTGGTGATAATATACAGATACAACAGGTCATTCTAAATCTGATTCGCAACGCTATGGATGCAATGGAAAGCACCTCGTCAGGAGAAAATATCGTCACCATTGAAACAAATCCAGGCGACGATAATTGTGTCAGAGTGTCTGTCTCAGATCAGGGAATTGGGCTACCAGAAGAAAATGCGGATAAAATATTTGATTCCTTTTTTACCACCAAGAACACCGGCACCGGGATAGGTCTATCCATAAGCCGTTCAATCATCACAGCGCATGGGGGTATTATTGATTATTCGCCCAACCGAGAGGGCGGCGTAACGTTTTATTTCACCCTCCCTGCTGCGATTGAGAATGAAAATGGCGACATATAAGCAAACAGTCTTCATTGTGGATGATGATGAGCCCGTGCGAAGCGCGCTGCGACTGCTGATGAAATCGGTAGGGCACGACGCTATGACGTTCACCTCGGGTGACGAGTTTTTAGCTTCTTGTAAACCAGGAATATCGGGTTGCCTGGTCCTCGATATCAGGATGCCAGGGATGAGTGGTCTTGAGCTTCAGGAGAAACTACGCGAGCAAGGCGTCAACATCCCGATAATATTTATTACCGGACATGGTGATGTTCCAATGGCTGTCCAGGCCATGAAGCACGGTGCGATGGAATTCCTTCAAAAGCCGTTTAGAGAACAAGACCTCATCGACCGGGTTAACGAAGCTTTGGAGAAGAACCTAAATGTTCATAAGCTTGCTCTACAACGTACTGAAATCAAACAGCGAGTCACAAAATTAACACCACGAGAACGTCAAATCATGGACATGATTGTTCAAGGTAAAGCGAGCAAAGTCATCGCCATTGATTTGGGCGTGAGTCAACGAACAGTCGATACGCATCGCACCCGTATAATGCGAAAAATGCAAGCCAAATCTCTTGCTGAGCTTGTTAAGACGGCCGTGCGCCATCAAGATTAGCTTTATTAGTTCAGGCTTTATCTGACATCTCTCTTAAATTAGAGAGGGTTACCTGTCTTGATAGAAATGCAAACTTTTAATCCAAACCCTAAAGAGGTAACGCAATGACGAATGCGACTATTAATACGCCAACTAACCAGATCGCCAGTTTATTTGGCCTGCCTTTGAGTTTTTCGGGTAATTGGTCTTGCATGTTGGTCTCCTGAAACAGTTTAGCTGACCTAGTTATATACGAGATTAATGACCTCCTAGTTGATTCAGATCAATTTGCTCTCCGAATTTATTGAACCCGCTTATCGCGCGGGATTTTTCCAATTAAAAATGCACCATGTAACAGTTTACATTGAAATATATTGTGCTTACCTCACTAATAGAAATGCGTGAATAGTTGACTTGAATGGCTCGTATTTGACTTGGATCAAATCGAATCAGGACCAATTCAGATATTTTGCCAATGAATACATGAGCGGTAGTTTATTATGCAGATGAAACTTTGGATTATCCTGTTTTCCTTAGTAGTACTTGGCGGTACAGGCGCGGCGGTGGCGGACACGGATTCGAAAGAAGTTCAGGCTATGACTAAACAAATCACGGTCTTGACTGATGAGGTCGCACGGCTATTAAAAGCGGTCAGATCGTTACAAGCTATACAACCAACTATCGCCTCTCTTATGCCCGAATTTTCTGAGCGGTTTCATGTCATGCATTATGCTGGGGAAGCGGAGGACTGGGCGGTTGCGTCTCATGAATTGTTCGGACTAAAACGCCTGATCGAAATCATGAAGCAGGTTGATCCTGAAAAAGGCTCGATGGCATATGGATTCTTGCTCAATAACTTCAACGATCTTGACGCAGATATCGAACACAAAAATTTGGAATCTTTCCAAAATTCACTAATAGAAACTACCAAGAACTGCAACACTTGTCATGCAGCGTCAGGAAGCCCATGGATGAAGGTCGTGCTGGATGCCCGAGATAGCTTAAGCATGAGGCATTCTCATGACCTAAACAAGTCAGTAAAACCTGGAGAACATACCCATATGCATTGATTAATATGGTTTTCTCAATGAGCTGGAGTGGATTACCATAGTTTTATCGCCTCATCAGTATCCCTCATTAAAACGAAAAGGGGATAATTTTATTTATTTCATAGTGCCAGTCGATTGTCCGCTCAGGGCACACTCCAGAAGTTGCCAGACTAAAAGTGAACGGCTGCTTCCCGATAGCTGACTCCGACATTTGAGTCATTTGTTTAAGGTATTAATACTGCGGCGCCGGTCAATTTGCCAGCACGCAAAGCTGCCAGCGCCAGGTTTGCATCCTCGAGTGCAAATTCTGTAATCCTGGTTCGAATATGCACTTTTGACGCCAGTTCCAAAAAATCTTTTGCATCCTGACGAGTAAGGTTTGCCACCGAGCGAAGAATGCGTTCGCCCCAGAGAATTTTATACGGAAAGCTCGGAATATCCGACATGTGAATGCCGCCACAAATAACCACGCCGCCTTTACGCACGGCCCGAAGCGCGGCGGGTATCAGTGAGCCAACAGGCGCGAAGATGATCGCCGCGTCCAGTTCATCGGGTGGTACCTGGTCGGAGTCTCCCACCCATATTGCACCCATTTCGAGGGCAAATTCCTGCGCAGCTCGATCTCCCGGTCTGGTAAAAGCATAAACTTCGCGATCCTGGTAGCGTGCAAGCTGGGTAAGGATATGCGCCGCCGCTCCAAACCCATATATTCCGATCCGGACAGAATTATTTCCCGCCATGGATAAGGATCTATATCCAATCAAACCAGCACACAACAACGGGGCAATTTCGGAATCTGAGTAATCACCGCTAATGGGAAAGCAAAATCGGGCGTCAGCAATGGTCATTTCAGCATAGCCTCCGTCGATCTGGTAACCTGTGAATCCGGGCTCATCGCAGAGATTTTCAGCGCCGGACTTACAATAAGGGCAACACCCACAGGTACGGCCTAGCCAGGGAATACCGATCCGCTCACCCATTTTAAAATGATCGACACCCGCGCCGAGTCCGCTGACTGTACCAACGATTTCGTGTCCCGGAATGATCGGTAATTTAGGTTCGGGGAGATCACCATCGACAATATGCAGATCGGTTCGGCAAACACCGCAAGCTGATATTCTTACCAGAACCTCACCCTCGCCGGGTATGGGATCGGGCATTTCCAGGAGTTGAAGCGGCACCCCTGGCTGTTCGAGAACCATGGCTTTCATCGGCTGCGCTCCTGCGCTATTCAATTCCTAAATACAAAGACTAGCATATTTGAGCCTGGTAAATATTGATACACGGGTTGCCGTCAAAGTACAGATGATCACTCGAGGCGTACTGAGATTGGTGGACATTTTATAAATCGGTCAATCCTCAGGCGAGTGCCAAATGAACAAAGGAGAGCGCTTTCACAGGGAGATTAGGCTAGAAGGCAGACCTGATGTACCTATGGCTATATTTATGCACCTTGTCCCTGTATCCGTCCAGATATTCACAGCAACACCCCGGATTTTTTTTAAAAAATGCGAATAGATAGTTGTCTTTGATAACACAACGCCGACAAGTTTACCGAGCCTTTTGTGTCCACAGTCATCGCCCATACATTAAAAAAGTCGAGGCAACTGAATTTAGTAACTCACTGTCCGTTACGATCAAATGCGATATAAAAGTACCCTGTAGATTGTAAATTAAACCACTCTACCAGACGCAAAAATTAATTCTCCACCTCCCAGTTTTTCTACGATACTCGGTTATAAAATTAATTTTTTCCATAATCATTATTGATTCCCCTATAACGATTTTCAAAACACATGCTGCCTTTTTAGTAATATACTTTTGGCATTCAAGTTGGTAGTAGCCAGCTATTACGCATTTAGATAATATTATCGGGGTATATTAATGTTCACCAGTAATCCCTTTGCCGAGCTTTCGGCGTCAATACCGCCCTCCGTAATTCAGACCTATATAGTCATCATGATGCTGATGGTCGCCGGTGGCACATTGTTTGATATAATTCACAAGAAAAGTGCTTTGTATTTTTTCCGCAATTGGCAAAAGTCGAAGAGTCAGTCAACCCGTCAGGTGGGCGGCGGGGAAATGGTATCTCTGGCTATCAAGACTGCCTTCGTGGAAGTCCTGGCATCCGGTGAATTTTGCAGCATGAAACGCAGGATAGCCCACCTCCTGACAATGTATGGTTTTCTGGCGTACATTATATCTACCTTCATCATGGTGTTTGCTTATCCAACGCCCGCTACGCCTGCGCCCGCGATCGTGGCTACACTCTGGTACATTGGGGCCCTGATGGTTCTCGTTGGAGGCTACTGGTTCTGGTTTTTCATCCGGGTCGATGTCGTCGCCGAGGGTAATTCACCCTTTCGTCTGGTGCGCGCAGACCTGTTCATCGTATCACTCCTGGTAAGCCTGACCACTGGTCTGATCTGGGCGTATTTGCAGGCTGCGGGCAGCGCCATCTGGACAAATATATTCCTGCTGCTATACATACTGTCTACCACGGTATTGTTCGGGTCAGTCCCCTGGTCCAAGTTCTCTCACATGTTTTACAAGCCCGCTGCGGCACTGCAGAAAAGGGTAGAAGAGGCTAGCGGCTCAAGCACCCTGCCGCCTCCCGCCGACAGTCCCAAAATTTTCGTTGCCCCACATCATCAAACTCGCAATTATTAATCAACCAATTAGTTTGTATTTGTACTGAGGAGAAAAAAATCTCATGCCTACTTTCGTTTATATGACGCGTTGCGACGGATGCGGACATTGTGTAGATATTTGTCCATCCGACATCATGCACATCGACCCCACTTATAGGCGTGCCTATAACATCGAGCCGAATTTTTGCTGGGAGTGCTATGCCTGCGTGAAGGCATGCCCGCAGAATGCAATCGATGTGCGTGGCTACTCAGACTTCGCCCCTTTGGGACATAGCGTTCGCGTGCTCAGGGAAGAAGACAAGGGAACCATCTCCTGGAAAATCAAGTTCCGGGACGGGCGTGAAAAGAATTTTGTTTCCCCGATCCGTACCACACAGTGGGGGACGATCAAATCGCCGTCTGAGTACGATCCGCCCAGTGCAGATGCCCTCCAGTCCCAGGAACTCGCACACGAGCCCGAGGCACTCCACATAGCGGCGCTACCTACGCTGTCTCCAAAGCAATTTACGAAAGGATTAAAGTAATGGGTTTATTTAACTCTAGAAAAACAATTTATGTCGATTCGGATGTCCTGGTCATCGGTGGCGGCTTTGGTGGCTGTGGCGCCGCATACGAATCCAGGTATTGGGGACGCGACCTAAAAGTTGTCGTGGTCGAGAAGGCGAACATCGAGCGTAGCGGTGCCGTCGCTCAAGGCTTATATGCTATCAACTGTTATATGGGCATGCAGTGGGACGAGAACAAACCCGAGGACCATGTCCGCTACGCACGCAATGATCTGATGGGTCTAGTACGCGAGGATCTAAGCTACGACATTGCTCGACATGTGGACGCAACAGTTCACATGTTTGAAGAGTGGGGTCTGCCTTTTATGAAGGATCCGGAAACCGGCAGGTACCAACGCGAGGGCAAATGGCAGATTATGATCCACGGCGAGAGCTATAAGCCGATCATCGCCGAGGCCGCCCGCAAGGCCGCCACCAAAGTTTACAATCGGATCATGGTGACTCACCTGCTGATGGATAAGAAGAAGCCCAACAGGGTTGCCGGAGCCGTCGGCTTCAACGTCCGTGACGGAAACTTTTACGTGTTTCGCTCCAAATCAGTCATCGTCGCTGCTGGCGGCGCGTCCCACATCTTCAAGCCCCACTCGGTTGGCGAAGGCATGGGACGGACCTGGTACGCCCCGTGGAGTAGCGCCTCTGCTTACGCGTTACCGATACAGGTCGGTGCCAAGATGACGCAGATGGAAAACCGAATCGTGCTCACCCGGTTCAAGGACGGCTATGGTCCGGTCGGCGCCTACTTTCTGCATCTCAAGACGACCACCGAAAACGCCTACGGGGAAAATTACGAGCCAACCTGGTACGACTCGATCAGGGAAATGGTCGGGGATTATGTCGATCATCAGCCAGTTCCGACCTGCCTGCGAAACCACGCCTTTCTTCAGGAGGTCAAGGCCGGTAGAGGCCCCATCCGCATGGTGACGAAAGAGGCCTTCAAAGACCCGCACAAGGAGACAGTTGGCTGGGAGAATTTCCTCGGCATGACGATCGGGCAGGCAGTCGTCTGGGCGTCACAGAATATAGATCCCAAGGAAATAAATCCCGAGCTGGTCATGTCCGAGCCTTACGTCATGGGCTCCCACGCCACCTGCTCAGGCGCCTGGGCGAGCGGTCCGGAGGATTACGCACCCGACGATTACCAGTGGGGATACAATCGGATGATGACCGTCGAGGGACTCTTCGGAGCCGGCGATACCATCGGCGGTACCGCCCATAAGTTTTCGTCGGGCTCTTTTACCGAAGGCCGGATCGCCGGGAAGGCAGCGGTTAAGTACGTAACGGATCTCGGATCCGACCAGCCCCAGGTCGATGAGGCAGAATATGAAAACCTCAAATCGGTTGTTTACCAACCCATGGAGAATTACGAGGTCGGCCGCAATGAAATCGTAGCCGGAACCGTTTCTCCAAGCTATCTCCTGCCACTTCATGGCCTTCAGCGTCTCGAAAAGATCATGGACGAATACGTTGGTGGCACCGGCACCAACTACCTGACTAACGAACCGATGCTCACCCGTGGCCTGGAGCTGCTGAGCATGCTGAAGGAAGATCTCCCCTATCTCGGGGCCGAGAGCCTTCACCAACTCCAAAGGGCGTGGGAGCTTCAGCACCGGGTTATAACTTCAGAGTGTGTGGCACAGCACACCTTATTCAGGAAAGAAACACGCTGGCCGGGATATTACTATCGTGCCGATCACCCGAAGTTGGACGACACTAATTGGCATTGTTTCACGCTGTCTAGCTACGATGCGAAATCCGGGGAATGGGAAATGGAAAAGGCCCCCGTACACCACATTATTGACTAGCCCGCCTATTGGATGAAGGGAACGAAGCTCAGGGAAAATATGGCAAACAAGGTTGGCGATCGCCTACAGGGATGTAGCGGTCCGGGCCTGGCCCATCATTCCAGATGAAAATACGGAGGTTTGGTTTCCAGTCGGGCGTCGTCCACATGCTTGCCCACGGTGAAGTGATAAAGACTTTGCCATTCGCTACCTTCAAGCCCAAGTATGCGATGCATCTCATCGTCGAAGAAACAGCCGATGCCAGTAGCTCGTAGATCCTGAGCTTCCGCCTCCAGGTAAAGAACCTGGCCTACCAACCCTGTTTCCCAGAAGAGCCTGGGATATATAGAGGGATCTTCCATTAAAATAGAATCAAATCGAGCTAGCATGCCCAGGGCGTATGCGCTATCACCCGCAATGGCCTGGGTGCAACTGATCGATTGTGCCCTGGCCCTGAAATCGCCCGTTTGCAGCCTGTAAAAAGGTAAGCCTCCCTTTATTTGATACCAGTCAAAACTCGATTGAGTCAGATTTTTCAACGATTCAAAATGCTCTGGATTTCGGACCAGCATATACAGGCCTGACTCGAGGCCTGCCACGGCATGAACAAATATTGCCAGGTGAACCTGAGCCTCATAAGGAAACACATCAAAAGGACAAGCATTGACCGGCAGAGTTCTCTCCAGGGCCTGGATGAAAGTGGGCAGGTCTGTGTGACTGGCCTGCCGGTCATAATTTTGTGCGCTGCGTCTCTTTCTGATAATGGATTCGGCTGTAAACGAGGAGGTGAGATTATTACCAGCGGGACAGGAATAGCTAGAAGCGTCAGGAAATACGGGACTGTATGTGCGGCTTGCCCTGTGTACCATGTCAATAATTTCCCAGTCCACATGCTCCAGGCTAAGACGATTTGGAGGGTGTTCAAATTTAAATTCCTCCTGGGCGTTAAACCATTCCGATATTTCCCCGGGGTTGGCGCATTTGCGGTCAATCCAGCAAAGGCAATCGGCATGTTCCTCTTCGCCGTCCACGCGCTTTATTTGGTCAAAACCCAGAAATCGATCCAGTGTTTGTTCAGAAATTTGTGGAATTATTATCATCTTCCAGCCATTCAGGTTACAGGCAAAACGTAGCGCCCCGAGGGCATGTCCCAAATCGTGGTGGCAATATCGAAAAGCCCGTTCACCATACTTCCATGCCTCCCGCCAGGGAATGCTAGTCAAAATGATTCCAAAACCTCCGCAGTTCTTAAGCCATTCTGCCTGGTTCCGGTTAAGCAGAGCCATCTGTTCCAGAACGTGCAGGTAAGGGGCGTAGTGGGTGATGCAAGCCTGTTGGCGAGAAATATCTGGTAAGACCAGGTAGCATTCCGTTGGGTGCAGATTTCCGCTCGAAGGATTTATTCTCAGTGCCCATTCGGAGGTGTTGTATTTCTTCCAGGCCGAAAGTCCCATGCTAAGCTCCAGCATACAGGCAACGGATTCGATAGAAATCGAGTCTAGCGGATCCTCAAAAGATGCGTAAAGTGCTGAATAAGGGCGGCCTCGATCCTGATCGATCAGCGGCAGTTTAATTTGAGGAGCGCCCTCGAATAATCGATAAGGTACTGGCTGATTATCCCAATCCAGGTAACCCAGAGACCTGGCGTAGCGATTAGGATGGTGTTTGGTTTGTTGGTGATATCCTTTGACTATCCCGTATCTTTTTGATTGATCTAATTTCATTATTGGTAGCGTCTTAGAGTACATCCTAACCCGTCTGGGACCATTTAGGCGATTTTCTTAGAGGCACTCTTCTGCCAGTTACTCCTCCAGCTTAACCTGACTGAAAAACTTAAAATATCTGGCCTAAAGTGTTTCTGCATCACATTATTCAGTCACCCAATCGGCATATCCAATTATCGCTACCTGTGTTTAGAGTGTTTTCATACCCCCTCTTTTATTTACCCCGATTCTTCCCTCTCGTGTACGTCGATGCGTAGTTTCAGGACTAACCAGGTAGATAATCCAAGTGTACCAATGAAAACAGTAATCAGGTTATTCCAGCCAAATTGATCGTAAATATAGCCCGGTAACCAGGTCCCTAACGCACCGCTGATATAATAAATAGACACATAAAGTCCATTCACGACACCTTTATGCTCGTAGGCAAGATGATTGACCAGGCCAGATAAAGTCGCATGAATAAAAAAGAATCCAGCCGCAAAACCAAACATCATCACCAGTAGAATTGTGATATCGGATGTCAGGAATGCGAGTAGCCCTACCGCATTCAACAATAAACCCACGAGTAAAGCCTTCTTATCGTTACCGATCGCGCGCATGATCCGTTGGCTAAATATCGCGATGGGCACGCCTACCAGGTAACCGATGTACAGACCCGATATGCGCAATGGCGATATCGAAGCATCGATTTCCTGCAGGCGAAACGGCAACACGTTCAGCACGCCGGCATATACAAAAAAAACACTGAATATCGATAGATAAGAATAACGAAAAGCAGGGTTCTTCAATACCCGAAAAATAGTATGAGGATCGAGTCGTTCAAAATTGACCTCGGCATCGGCACTCACGTAACGTAACAAAATTACCGGCACGATGAGCATCAACCCCAGGACTACAAATGCAAATCTCCAGTCATACGAGGTCGCGAAAAACCCGCCGACTACTCGCCCACTAAAACCACCCACTACGGTTGCCCCGATATACCAGCCCATCATATTTCGAATTCGATCTTTTGCCACCATGCTTGCGCAGTAAGTCATCAACGCGGTAAAAATTGCCGGTAATAGCAACCCCTGGAATGCACGAAGCACGATCAAATGCCAAAACTCGGTCGCGAAGTAAAATGCGAACTGGTCGAGCATGAGCAAAGACAAAGCAACCGAGAGCATTAATTTAGCCGGAATCGCCTGCAAAAAATACCCGTACACCACCGGTGCAAAACCCAATGGCAACAAGGTCGCTGTCATGAGTAATCCGGCATCGGCTGACGAGATCGAAAATTGCTCAGCCAGCATTGGCAACATCGGTTGCGGCGTGTACAGGGTGCAAAAGGCAACGATAGTCGCGCCCATCGCGATAATAAGGTTACGGGAAAAATTCAAGTATATGTCCGGCTTTTTATTGTTTTGTCTTGAGCTACATGGGTGACATTGTTTCTGATGTATTCGTGTGTTTCAAGTTTGTCAGAAATAAAATCAACCCGTAATTCCAGTTCGGAGATTATTTACCGTTCGGAATCAGTCATTACCTGCCATTATGGCAATTTTTAATAGTTATTGAGCGAGTGCCTGGGCGGGGGGTGGCTCGACGCTTCGCGACTGTGTTCCTGTAAAAATTTACCGGCGGTTAGGTCCGAGGTCAGCCACAGGAGTTTCCTGTTTATCTGGTTAGGTATTTGGCCCCCGACCCTTTACCATAGTACCCATGGAACTCTGGATACCCCTGACTATTGGTGCGGCTTTTTTTCAGAATATTCGCTCCGCACTACAGAAACATTTAAACAGTGACCTATCGACACTTGGCGCCGCCTATGTGCGCTTTATTTATGCCGTACCTGTCGCGCTGGTTTATTTCATTGGTTTAACTGTCTATACCGGCCACCCGTTCCCTGAATTCGGCAGCAGTTTTTTAATATATGCTTTACTGGGTGGGTTGTGTCAAATCCTGTTTACGGTATTTTTACTGTGGCTATTTTCATTTCACAGCTTTGCTGTTGGCACGACTTTTTCCAAACTCGAAACCGTGATAGTGGCACTATTTGGCCTGTTACTGCTCGGCGACAAGCTGACAGGTATAGTCGTCTTTGCAATTGCAATCAGTGCGACAGGACTGGTCATACTCAGTGTCGGACAGTCGAAGCTGAACATTCGTAGCATGCTTTCAGGATTATGGCGCTTACCGACTGTGATCGGACTGGCTTGCGCGACCTGGCTGGGATTGAGTGTGGTATTTTTTCGGGCCGCTTCTCTATCATTACATCTGGATCAGTATTTGATCGCGGCTTCATTTACTTTGTTGTTGGTGCTGATCATGCAATCCCTGGTCATGGGCGTCGGAATGGCGCTACGAGATTTTAATTCACTCAAGCTAGTCTTTGTGCACTGGCGATCAGCCAGCCTGGTTGGCATCAGCGGTGCGCTCGCTTCGATTGGCTGGTTTTCCGCATTTACTCTACAAAATGCTACCTATGTGCGGGCACTGGGCCAGGTTGAATTGCTTTTTACTTTTGTCGCCACGGTGTTCTGGTTTCGAGAAAGTATTACCAGGGTCGAGCTGCTTGGCATAGGCCTTGTTAGCGGCAGTATTATACTGTTGTTATTGCGAGGTTAGGAACTCATGGTCAGGCGCTGCACCAATGCATCGCCGCATTGCTCGCAACTGGACGACCCGCCGAGGTCAGGCGTTAAGGCTTCGCGTTCCCGGATCACTACTTCGATCGCACCAATAATAGCGTCGTGAGCGTCGCGATGCCCGAGGTGATCGAGCATCATAGCGGCGGACCAGATCTGGCCGATTGGATTGGCGATTCCCTGCCCCGCAATATCTGGAGCCGAGCCATGAACCGGCTCGAACATCGAGGGAAAATCTCGCTCCGGGTTGATATTGGCCGAAGGCGCGATACCGATGGTACCGGTAATACCGGGTCCCAGGTCGGATAAAATATCGCCAAACAGGTTGGAGCCGACCACCACATCGAAGATCTCGGGGCGATTGACGAAATGCGAAACCAGTATATCGATGTGATATTTATCTAAATCGATATCGGGATACTTTGTCGCCATCGCTGCCACACGCTCGTCCCAATAGGGCATAGTATGAATAATACCGTTCGATTTAGTGGCCGAGGTTAAACGCTTTGCCTTTCGCGACATAGCGAACTCAAACGCATATTTCAGCACGCGATCGACGCCCTTGCGGGTAAAAACCGATTGCTGCATCACCATTTCATCCTCGGTTCCGGCATAAAGCCGTCCACCGATATCAGAATATTCTCCCTCGCAATTTTCACGCACGACATAAAAATCGATATCTCCGGGCTTTTTACCGACCAGCGGGCATTGCATACCTTCAAAAAGTCGAACCGGGCGCAGGTTTATATATTGTTGGAATTCACGTCGGATCGGAATCAGCAAACCCCATAGGGAAACATGATCGAGAACGGTTGGGAATCCAACCGCGCCGAGAAATATGGCGTCAAACCCGGACAATTGTTCAATACCGTCCGCAGGCATCATCGCACCGGTTTCCAGGTAACGCTCACAGGACCAGTCGAAATCTTCAAACTCGAAAGAGATATTAAAGCGCGAGGATACCGCTTCGAGAACCTTGATCCCCTCGGGAACCACTTCCTTGCCGATACCATCCCCAGGGATAACCGCAATACGGTGATTAGAGGCCATTTTTAACCCCCCAGGAACAGTTCGCCAACCTTGGGATTCTTTAGAAGATCATCCCCCTTGCCCGCTATCGCCAATTCACCGGAAACCAGCACATAGCCGATGTCTGCAAACTCTAGCCCTTTTTTTGCGTTTTGCTCGACCATGATAATGGTTTTACCTTCCTTGTTTTGCAGGTCATCGAGAATTTCGAAGACCATATCTATGAACCGTGGTTCCAGACCGATCGAAGGCTCGTCAACCAGCAATATTTCAGGATTCATCACCAGGGCGCGCGAGATCTCAAGCAGGCGACGTTCCCCGCCCGAGAGTACGCCCGCCTTGTGTTTACGACGAGCAGCAAGGCGTGGATACTTATCGAAAACCTTTTCAGCAGCCCTTGGCTTCCTGCGGTTTATCTTTCAGAAAACCGCCCATCCATAAATTCTCCTCTACGGTCATGCCGGGGAAAATCGACTTGTCCTGTAATATATAGGCGATCCCGGCCTGTGAGAGTTTTTGATTGGGGGTCAGACTCGTGACATCGATCCTTTCGTCGCCCGACCCAATTTCTATGGATCCGGAAAAAATACGATTAAAACCGAATATCGCATGTAGTATGGTGGATTTCCCCGCGCCATTGGGGCCGATCAGGCACAATGACTGCGCCTTGCCCACTCGCAGGTTGAAGTTGTGCAGAATTTCCATCTGCCCATAGCCTGCAACCAGATTATTAATCGATACATGCGGTTCATTTCCGGCGAGTTCATCCAGTTGCTCGAGACTGATGTCTTCAGCAATTGCCGCCGCCTGGCGGTTGACTTCTTCCACCGAGATAACCGAGTCGACACCGCCGCCATGATACCCGCTGGATTTATCGTTATCGCTGTCGCTCATTTAATGTGCTCCCAGATAGGCATCGATCACCCGCTGGTCATTCTGAATTTCATCGGGAGTTCCCTGTGCCAGCATTTCACCGTGGGCCATACAGTAGATAGTATCAGCCATATTCATGATCACGCGCATATTGTGTTCAATGA
This sequence comes from Pseudomonadota bacterium, assembly GCA_022566015.1. Taxonomy (GTDB): domain Bacteria; phylum Pseudomonadota; class Gammaproteobacteria. The sequence goes on from JADFJT010000007.1 coordinate 29,997, forward strand.
TAAACAGGGTAATTCCAAATTCTGCATTTGCCCGCTTTAAACGATCGATCAAACCGTTGATCAGGGTAGGATTGATACCAGCCGTGGGTTCGTCTAGCAATAGACAGGTCGGTTCATTCATCAGGGCCATCGCAAATTCGAGTAGTTTTTGCTGACCAAAAGACAGGGCACCGCTTTTTAACAATCTTTTTTCGTAAAGCCCGACAAATTCGAGCAATCGGTCAGCCTTTTCGTAATCTTCTTTAGAATTAGGTTTTAGAGCATCCCATAAATTCATCTTACGATGCGGCAGCGATATCAACATGTTTTCGACACCGTTCATCAAGCCATAAATGCGCGTCTGTTGAAAAGTACGCAATAAACCAAGACGGGCGATATCCTGAACCTGTAACTTCGAAATCTCCTTGCCTTCAAACTTTATCGAGCCCGCATCGATGGGATGGTAACCAACGACTGAATTAAATAAAGTAGTTTTGCCCGAACCATTGGGTCCGATCAACCCGGTAATTCCGCCCGATTTTATTTCCATCGACACTTCTTTATTGGCAACCACACCGCCGTAAGCCTTGCAAACACCCTGAATTTCGATTATCGCGGTCATTTAGATTCTTCCACCCGAATACCAAACCACTCTGGGCGTTTACGCATTACCCAGCCCATCACGCCATCCTGAAAATAAACCACGGTAACGACGATGAGCGCACCGAGCGCGACCCACTGCCAACCGAGAAAGTAAGTCCAGGTAACTTCCTTGAACAGGTGAAATAAGATCGCACCGACCACAGGCCCCCAAAGCGTACCTTTGCCACCTAGCAACACGCAAACCACCATAAATATTCCCAGGTTGATGGTTTGGTAAGCAGTTTCGAGCGGTTCAAAGTGAATCAATTGAAATCCAGATATGCCACCAGCCATGCCGACAAAGAAAGCCGCCATGGCCCAGGTAATCAGTTTATAACGCAGCGTATGTATACCCATCGCTTCGGCTTTTTCTTCGTCATCGCGAATCGCGTTAATCGCTGCACCAAAACGGGTGCCATATAGCCACTTCACAAATATAAACACGCTAACGCCGACGGAGGCGAATAAAAAGTAAAAGAAGGTTTTGCCAACATCCAGGTCACCCGGATAAACTGGCAGAGCGATACCCTGCCCGCCGCCAACCCATTCCCAGTTGGACACCAGTTCACCGGCGGCGATTGCCACGGCTAAAGTGCCGATCGCAAAATACGGTCCGCGCAGCCCAAAAGTAATATAGCCAATCAACACGGCAGTAATTGAACAGAAAATTCCTGCGCTAATTACGCCAAGAAATAGCCCGCTGAAATACTGCGCATCGGTAAACTCGTATATTCCACCACCTGCGGCGCTGGTATATTCACCCACATCGTATACCTGACCAATCGATATCAGGGCTGCGACATACATACCAGTACCGTAAAAAAATATATTCCCGAGCGAGTTATAACCCATTTGTCCGCCCGTCATATCCCATGTTATGGCGACGATAATCATTAACCACAGGGTAGCTAACTGAGTCCCATAGGCCGGAAAGGCAAACGGGGCAATAAAGGTAAAGACCAGAATCAGCGCGTAGAGAATAAGTTTCTTTTTAGCCATCTCTATTATTTACTTTAACACCTGTCGATTTCGCTTCTGCTGAATCAGGCGAATGATTAACACGATCAGCAGCAGCACCACCGCAATAGCCTGCTGATAACCTATGCCAAAAATATGTGCGCCGAATTGTTCGAGCGCCCCAATACCAAGCCCCGCGGCGATAACGCCGGGTAGATTTCCAAGACCGGCCGCAGTCACAATGACAAATGCGCGGATCGCATAGGCAATGCCATAAAAAGGCTGAATCAACCAGACCATCACGATAATCGCCCCGGCTGCGCCACAAATAGCCGAATTCAATGAAAAGGTGAATGCATACACCTTCTCAGTGTCTATGCCCATCACGCGTGCCGCGCGGGCATCTTGCGCCGTCGCCCGAATCGCCTGACCCATGCGGCTGGTTTTCATAAACCAAATGACACTTGCCGCCAAAACCGTGGCCATCAAAACGCCTATTAATTTGGCGATCGGCACGTCGATTAATCCATCGGCGAAAAATAGCGTGTCATAACCGAGATCCACACTTTGCGTATCCGAACCAAACATTAGATTGAGAATTTGCGCCATCATGATCGCAAGACCAAAGGTTGCCAGCAACGAGGTGAACATATCGCGTTCGATCACGCGTGATATGACTAGCTTGTAAGCCACCCAGCCGACACCCCACATGACGACGAATGCAACCGGCACCCCGAGCAATGCCGGAAATCCCTGCTGCACCAACCACCAGGATACATATCCTCCAGAGATGACAAAATCGCCCTGGGCCAGGTTCTTCACATTCATCACGCCCCATACCAGTGCGAGGCCATAGGCTACCAGTACAAATATCGCACCGATCATAATTCCATCGATAAGAATTTTCAGATTCACGATCGGAAAATCAACCAACATGGATAGGTTGCTAAGAATTTGATCCATGGGAATGCGACTTTACATTGGGTGCTAAAAAAAACAGGACGCTAGCAAAGCTAACATCCTGTTTGGTTCCAGTTTACTAAGTGCCAATTACAAGCGGGGCCAGATCACCTTGTGCGAGGCAAATTCCGAGGGTGCCACCACGTTGTATACGCCGTTCTGGATCTGGCGTAAAACCATCGGCTTGGCGATGTTATTGCCCGCCTCTGAAAACTTGATATCACCATAAAAAGTCTTCATATCAGTCGCTGATAGCGCATCCCGTATCTTTTCCTTGTCAAAAGAATTGGCTCTTTCGAAGGCATCCTTGAACACATAAACAGCCGCCGTTGCCTGTGCGGTCTGGTAAGGCACTTTCTTGTTTTTATACTCAGGGAATGCGGATTTAAAACCCATTTCATATTCTGCCGCCGTTCCAAACAACTCATCTTCATAGGCCAGGGTTTCGGACCACTGGGTGGCACACAATATGCCATTGGCTGTATCACCAAAATTACCAACGACGTCTGCTGCTTCGCAGTGAGTAATCGCGATCATCGGTACCTTGATATTTTTCTCGCCAATTTGACGTACTGCGGTTAACGCACCTTTCGTGTGACCGCTGATTATGAGTAGATCAGGCTTGAGCAATTTCACCTTGGTCAGAATTGCACTCATATCCGACAGGTCGCGTGGTAATTTCTCGTCGATGATTATTTTCATGCCGAAGCTGGCCGCGTCGTCAGATACGCCAGCCCGAATATCCAGTGAGAAGGGATCGTTTTCAACCGCTATGGCTATTGTGACTGAAGAAGCTAGTCTGCCATTTTCCACGGCTTTTTCAGCTGCGAGCGCCACTGCCGAGGCAAGATATTGCTCCGAAGTTGACAGTACTGCAAAGATATACTTGTAACCTTTGTTAAACAGCGAACGTGACGCACCTTCGGCTTCGACCATAGGGATCTTGTACTTCTCGGTGATCGGCGCGATTGCTTTGGTCATTCCAGAAGAATAGGGTCCCAGCAAATATTGAACCTTATCCTGGCTGATCAGGCGTTCTGCCAGAGTCGCAGCACGGTCACCTTTGGATTCGTCATCGTAATAGATGACTTTGAAGTTATAGCATTTGCCACCTACTGTGATTCCACCTTTTTCCTTAATTACAGAAATCGCATATTCGTATCCATTTTTGGCGTGGACGCCATTGGCCGCGTATTTTCCGGTGAGTGATATCGCCGAACCGATTATTATTTCCCCACAGTCAGACGTTGCGAGACTGGCCTGCGAAAATAACATCGCAGAGCCTGTCAATAAAACTGTCAGTATGGATAATTTTTTCATCTTTCTCTCCAGTAGTAAAATTGGGTCGAGCCAATTTTTCTTATCGAAATCACGGTCACGACCACTTTAATTATTGTTTAATTAATCCCTTTTAATTGAGTCGAATCAATATCCTGACAGGGAAAAGATTCGAACGAATTAAATATGGGAACGCCGTAGTATGCCTCAAGTATTGCCTAGACTCCAGTACCTATAACAGAGATTGAGGATTTAAACTTTACAGCATCAAATTAAAAATGGTTATTCAGCACTAAAAAATATATCCCCGTACAACGCCCTCGCACTTAAGCCGCTATTGTCACTATCGGTCATGATCCCAACACCCTCTATTTGTCGAAAATCTTTACCGAATATCTGCTTAAAATCTGCGGCCACGTTTCTGCGCTCACTAAACCAGGTGTCCTGGGGATCGGAAGCATCGCGTTGCGAGAGCATTTTGGTTTTTTCACCGGCGAAGGGATTATTCCAGACGTCATTCTTACTGTGTTGATAACTCCAGACATAGATCAATGTCCTGGTCCTCCACAAAAATAGACCCCCACTTTTAATCACATAGATTCTGGCGACAAAATCGTCCCCTTGTTTAGCGAACTCGTCACCAGGATTAATGGAGTGAACTTTGCGCCACGACCAATGCAATATTGGCGTTTTATCGAGGTCTACCTTGATTTTTTTATAAAACGCCGACGCCGATTGCCGACTATCGGCTAAAAGAACCTGTTTGCCATCGAACAGCGTCAGCGCGTAATCGGTAGTACCCGAATATTTTCTGATTTCCCAACCACTGGTATCGCTTTGGGAGAACAGGCCTACATCCACGCGCGCGCTTTCCTGCGCCCCGGCCAGGACGGGCCACAGGCAAATCAATATCGGTACTATGTTTACGATGTGAGCCTGGAGCTTAAACAACCTCTTTTACACTCAACTTAATGCGATGGATATATTGGATTCCAGGGCACGGCTATGCTTTGTTCGGAAAAAGGACCTTCGTTTAGTAAAGCCACCGACTTCGACACTCTCCATTTATATCAACTCATCCTTGCGATCATCGGTCTCACCAAACCGGCTTAAAGCAGGTGCTTTCAAGCCTTCGTATAGTTTATCCAGATTGGCGTTGATCAGTTTACCGTGTTGCTCGAACAGGCTGTTTCCATCGAGATCGCTCTCGACCAGAAAAGGGCCGAAATTCTCTACTTCGAATACCCACATCGCCTGCGCGTTACCCAACTCTTCCAGCCAGTACACCTGGCGTACGGATTTGATACCACGACCGAGCAAAGCACCGGTGCCGTAACCCACTGTGGTCAGGTAAATAGCCCCAACCGGCACGAACAGATCTAGATAATCCTGCACCGGCATGCCGCCCTTGCCGAGTATCAGTTTGGCATTCGACAACTTGAACCAGTCGGCCATCCAGTGTGAAAAACGGAAACTTGCAGTTGCGGTCACGCCCCCGACATTATACGAACCATCTGCGTTTATAGAGGCCGCAGGCGAGCAATGAAAATTAGCGTTGCTGAGATCGGTCAAGCCTTCGGGGAGTGGATGGCCGTTCTCGAGCAGTTTTTTATAAACCCCTTCGCGCGCGGTATAGATGACGCCGTCGAGATAGACCACGGTGCCAATTTTCAGTCCAACGAGGTCCTCTGGCTTGACTGGAACTTTCAGCCTGATTGTTTCGAACTGTATTTTTTTTCTGGCCATTCGATTGATTCTCTTCTCATATATGGCGTAAACCATTGCGGGTCACCGCGGTACTCTGTTTTACCCCGGGCACTGATGCGTACCGTGGCGCGTCGTGACGACAGGCAAAATGTATGCACACTCATCGGCATTCCACCGGTATGCGTAAACCCCACTTCGATATGGCAGTCGGCCACCATCGAGGTACCGACAAACCCCATCGCACCCATGCCAATGCTATTGCCGAGCTTCTTCAACTCCAGTTCGAGTTCGGCCACCTTTGGATCGGGATTCCTGTTACCGACCACGCGCAAACAGGCCGCCTGTTTCCCGAGCACCATGGTGGTATCTTTAGAACCGCCGAGGCCCACGCCGACAATCGCTGGCTGGCAGGCGAGGCCGCGTTTTCCGAAAGCAATCAGGGTATCGAGGAAAAAGCGTTTGATACCATCGATACCATCACCAGGAAAGAGCATGCGATAGTCGGTGCCAAACAGGCCACCCTTGTGTACCGTGGTAATGTCGATCCAGTCGGCTTCCGGCTCGAAACTCCAGTCGATTTCGGGCGCATTGATACCGATATTATTATTGTGATCGGTACGCCATAACGGATGTACCCGGTTAGGGCGTAATGGAATATCCTGTGTCGCACGCGCGGTGGCAGAACGCAGAGCAGCTTCGAGACCGACGAACCCGCTCTCGAGCTTCGCTTCGTTACCGATTTTGACATAAAAACGCGGCAGGCCAGTATCGGCACACATCGGTCGCCGATCTTCGCTCGCGGCATCCCAGTTATCCATCATGGTTTGCAACACAAAACAGGAAAGCTCGCCTTCCTCCCATTTCGCCATATTCTCGATACCGCGCCTATAGTCTTCGGGGATATCGATCGCCGCTTTGGCCATGATCTGGTAAGCCGCCTGTTCGATTTGATTCTGCTTTATCATTGACTTCTCTCCCGATTTGAATCTACAAACGAATCGTCGTCGATTAGTGATTCACCCGGTTTGACAATCGAAAATACCACCGGAGATTTATTTATCTCGATTTCATCCCGCATTCGTGTTGCCACAGTAAAGTAGGAATTATCCAGACTACCGATGCTAGTATAGTCTTCTCGAAAGTGCGCACCAAGAGAATTTTCGCGCGACAGCGCCGCACTGGCAACCACTTCAGACACGTCGATCAGACTCTGTAAATTAAGCCAGTCATGCCAGCTCAAATTAAACACCCGGTTATCGTTGGCCAGGCCCGTATCGAGTAGTTCGGATTTGAGGCTAGCCAGTTTTTCCAGCCCCCGATGCAATCTTTCGCCAGTTCGCAAAATCCCGACATCGTCCCACATGATATCCATTAGCCGAGTCCGGATCGCGTTAATATTACCTGCAGATTTTTGAAACGGCAGCATTGCTCGTTCGATTTCCACTTCCACTCTCGACATATCCGGATCCTGCCAATGGTTAACACCGGCGATATCGGCGGCCATCACATCACCGGCGATACCACCAAATACGGTTGAATTAGCCACACCATTACCGCCCAGGCGATTGGCACCATGCGCCCCGCCCGCGTCTTCCCCGGCCACATAAAGGCCTGTGAGTTCACACCGGGTATCGGGCTCGACCACCACACCACCCATAAAATAGTGCGCCGTAGGCACTACTTCGACCTGCCCGCCAGCGAGATCGAAGCCACAATCGGCGCAACGCCGAACCATGCCGGAAAACTGCCGTTTGACATTGTCAGCGCCAAGATGGCTCATAGAAATATACACCCCACCATGGGGTGAAGTGTTTCCTTTACGCATTTCGGCATAAATCGCACGACTGACGATATCGCGCGTGGCGCGCTCAGCTGCCGGGTCGTAGTCGAGCATGAATCGCACACCCTGGTCGTTTAGCAAATAACCCCCCGCGCCGCGCAACCCTTCTTCGAGCACGGTGCCTGTCATGCGCGTATCGAGTCCTGCGAGCAGGCCTGTCGGGTGGAACTGAACCATTTCCATATCGCGCAACTTCAATCCCACACGCAAGGCCATCGACAGGCCATCCATCGATTTTTCCCCTGATGGAGTGTGATAGCGGTACATGGTCGGGCCACCGCCGGTGGCGAGTAAAACCGATTTGGTGCGTACCAGGTGAAATTCACCGCTGCGCATATCGACCATCAATACCGCGGTGATCGAGTCGCCAGCCTGATTCGGAATCAGCGCCAGAGCTCGATACTCTTCGAGCATTTGTAATGGCATAGCACGTACCTGCTCCATCAGGCGGCTGATGATTTCGATGCCGGTCAGATCGCCCTTGTGAACCGTGCGGTCGAAGGTTTGCCCGGCGAAAGCCTTATGGTGCAGTGAACCATCGGAATTACGGTCGAAAAAGCAGCCCAGTTCATTTTCCAGTTCCTGAACACGGATGATCGCAGTTTCACACAACTTCATCGCCATATCCTGATGCGGTAGCCATTTACCGCCATGAATCGTATCCATGAAGTGCCGCTCTACCGAATCGCCAGCACCGAGCGCGACGTTATACCCGCCCTGAACCATGCGCGTGCAACCACACTTGCCCACCAATCCCTTGACTGCGATGGTAACCTGCAGGTCGGGCGCCGCCTTTTTCACGTGCAGTGCGGCGAAAAGTCCCGCGCCACCACTGCCAAGGATTAGAATGTCAGTCTTGTGCGTTTGATATTTCAATACCTTGTCGCCTGGATAAGATGTTTGGGCTAAACGGCACGGATTAAAAACAGGCAAGCCAGCAGAAATGACCCGGCCAGGGCAAGCGCAGCGAATGTTTTTTGTCGGTTACTCCAGGGCAGAAACTCGAGCGCGAGCAAGCGAAGACCGCCAAACAGATGCACTGCGAGCAAAAACACCAGGCCGAATTCGGCCAATTTCACCAGTACTGAATCGCTCCAGAGCAATAGCCTATCCATGGTTTCGGAGTCTTCGAGCGCCAGGCCTAATACCAAAAAATGAACTGGTAAAAAGATGGCCAGGCCAAGACCGGATATTCGGTGCAACAGAAATGCAACCCACAGAGCATGCCTTCGGTGCGGCCTTAACATCAGCCGACTACCGCGAACACCGCTCGGAAGCCGGTCGATATCAGGATCACAAAAACCAGCCAGCTAATAAGATTGAGCGTTAAGTCCCTGATTTTCAGCCATTCAAACATAACCACTCGGAGTCCTATCGCCGCGTGGATGGAAACCATTACGACGAAAAGGCTATATATGCTGCCCCAAAAAAAACTGCCCTGGGTACGAGATAAAATTTCTGCACTATCCAGGCCGCCCTGAATGACAATAATAATAACCCCCAGATGCAACATAACCAGCGGCGCCATAATCATCGCGCTAATCCGTTGCAACAGGTACAGGCGAGTATCCAGCATGGTTATATGTCTCCTCGTAACGCGGCTACCGCAGCCATACGTTTCAATCCTGCGATTGCACCAGTCGGGTTCAGTTCGTTGGGACAATACTGGGTACAGCTCTGGTGCGAATGACAATTATGGCATCCTGCATCCGATGCTACCGCTTTTAGTCGGAGTAATGAGTGCTGGTCGCGTTCATCGTTAAGCAATGACCAGGCGCGATTGAGCGCGGCCGGACCGAGGTAAGATTTATTCCAGCTCACGACATCGCAGGCCGAATAACAGATACCACAATTGATACATTCGATGGCAGCATTCGCAGCTCGCCGTTTCGGTGTATCGGGCTTCAGTTGTTCAACAGCGTCATATCGTGACTTCCCACCCCGGAACTGGCCCTCTGCCTGTTTCCATTTGGCAAAAAACTCGCTCATATCGCATACCAGATCCCTAATTACCGGCATATTGCGTAATGGCTCGATAGTTACCTGGTTGCCTTGCACGACTTTTTGCACGTGGGTACGACAGGCCCAGCGTGGAATTCCGTTGATCATCATCGCGCAGGAACCACACATGCCTACCCGACAGGAAAATCGGTAAGCAAGGCCAGGTTCTGTTTCGCGTTGTATCCAGGTCACCAAATCGAGAATAGTCTGGTTCTCCTGTTGAGGCACCTGGAAGTGTTGCAGTTCGCCTGCATTTGCGTCACCGCGCCAAACTGACACGGAAAGATGGTTAATTGTTGATGGCAATTTCTATCGTTTCGCTACGGGTTATCCTTCGAACAGAACTATTCACTAATTAAAACAATCTTTCAACGAATAATTAAATAGGGGGTATTTTGAGAAGCAGTTCACAAATTAGCTATTTAGTCGGCGAAAATGCGAAATTGTACGCAATATGTGTCACTTATCCGCTCGATATAAGGTAGCATGAGCCGTTGATTAGACATTAGATCAGGCACCAAAAATGAATATTACGACAACACTATCGAGATACGACCAGAAAGACGCCTCGGTATCAGAAGCATGGGAAGATACACACCCTATGGACGACACATCTATCCAGATCACTCAGGTAGTTAGCTGCGTTGTTCGCCTCCAGGACGAGCCCGTACTCCAGAGCCGGGAAGCCCGAGAAAAGCTGATACGCCATCACATCGAAAGAGCTGGCTAGAAAGCGCACAAGAAAAATTTGCTTTCCTCCCTTCCCCCTCGATATTCTGACTCCGGAGCCGGAGGCAATCCGAGCGATTCGGCCTAATTATCTCAAGATTTCGGCTTTCGTGGGAAATAACTCAGTACCGCACCGATCGACCCAGTTATTGCCCATCTAAACTAAGGCCCATCTAAACTAAGGCCCATCTAAACCAATTTATCGCGTGGCGTGTTGCCGGCAAAAAAAGCCTCGACGTTTTCGACTACTCGCATACCCATGGCCTCACGGGTTTCCATTGTGGCACTGCCCAAATGGGGAAGTAAAACCACATTCTCCATTTCCAGTAATTCGTCGGATATCGATGGTTCTTTTTCATACACATCCAGTCCTGCGCCAGCAATTTGCCCGGATTTCAATGCGCTGATCAAAGCCGATTCTTCGACCACATCACCCCTGGCGGTATTGATCAAAAACGCACCTGGCTTCATTGCCGCAAAGGCCTCGGCGCCAATTAAATGATAAGTCTCTTTTCCACCAGGGCAATGTAGCGAGACGAAATCCGCTTGAGCAAAAACTTCGTCTGAAGACTGGCACTGCGTTGCCTTTAATCCACCGAGATCCTCCGGGCGCGGAGGAAATGGGTCGTAAAAAATAATCTTCATGCCAAATCCATTTGCCGCGCGCGCAGAGACAGCCCGAGCTATCCGACCCATTCCGATCAGACCCAGCGTTTTACCCGTAACGCTAGTCCCCATCATATGCGTAGGACGCCAACCGCTCCAGTCTTTAGCGCGAACATGTCTTTCGCCTTCGCCTGAGCGCCGCGCAACCATCAACAACAAAGTCATCGCCAGGTCGGCGGTACAATCGGTTAATACCTCGGGCGTATTGGTCACCGTGAGGCCTGCCGCCTTCGCCGCCTCCAGATCAATGTGATTAAATCCAACTCCATTGCTACCCAGAATTTTAGCCCTGATATTGTCAGCGCCTAAAACCTCGGCGCTCAGTTTGTCACACACCGTGGGCAATACCGCATCGGCATTTTGCAACGCCTCCTGAAGTTCGGCCACCGACATCGAATGGTCATCCTCATTCAACTGTGTATCAAATTTTTCAAGCAACGCCATTTCGACTGCCCGATGCCACCGGCGCGTTACGATAACCCTGGGTTTTGACATGCTAAAACCTCCTATTACTTACTAAGATTAAATTGTTTGATCTTTCACAACAATGTAGGCTGGGGAATTTAACATCGCCCGAAAGAAATGCTAAATTTTAACTTCGGCAGAGAAGCGAACTTTCTCAAAACCGCCATAAACCATGACCAGCGACACAGCAATAGTCCGACTAAGACGGGTGGCGAAATCTATTGGTGCTCACCAGAGTTTCGCGCAATCTTCGAGTAGCAATAAAAACTTCGGCGAGGAAACAGGTAAGGGCCGCACTGAGAATAATCATGCAAACGATAAACAAACTGGCAACAATTTTGGCAATATGAATGTCGACCAGGCTACCCAGAAAAAGCGCGATAATCACCAGGCATACCAGCAACGCGCTGACGGTAGCTAGATAAATGGCCAGGTTAATAAACCAGCCGCGTTTTAACAGGCTGTCCATTTCTCGGTCGAATGCGGCCTGATGTTCTGGCAATTCCCGGCTTGTTATAGCAGCCTGCAGTGATCGGGAACGATCAATGGTACGAGCCAGACGGTTAGTCATAACCATCAATAATCCAGAAATGCCAGCGAGCAGGAAAACCGGGGCTATTGAAATTTCAATAACCTGGGCAATAGCATTGATATCCCACTGCACACTCTCCATTAGTGTTTCTCCTGTTCGTCATCGACTAGTTCAGGATAACCGAATAGCGAGGGGGTACCTCCAGTATGTAAAAAAACGATGTTATCGTCCGGGCCATAACGCTTAGATTCGAGCGAATCGATCACCGCGGCAAATGCCCTACCCGAGTAAGTTGGGTCAAGAAATATCCCTTCACGACGTGCCATCAACTTAATCGCCTGCTCCGTGGCATCGTTTAGCAAACCGTAACCGGGTGCCAGAAACCGATCATCGCAAAGAATTTCTTCCATATCGATGCGGGTATCCAGGCGCATTAAGTCGATTACCGACTCAATTTTCGTGTGAACGCGTTGTCGCTGGCTTTTCGCATCGCGTCGCACACAAATGCCTTCCACAGGCACACGACTGCCACAGCTTCGTAAGCCTATTAAAAAGCCAGCCTGTGTCGAAGCGCTGCCGCTGGGAAGTATAAAACATTCGGGTGCTATCTTCATTGATTCGAGTTGCTGTAGAGTTTCCTCGGCGGCTTCGACATAACCGAGTGCACCATAGGGCGTCTTCGCATTGGACAAATGGATGACATAGGGGTTTTTACCTTCTGCTTTTAATTCCTGAGCGCGGTCGGTCAGCGCCTGGTCGGCTCCGGCTTCATCGTCCCCTTCCGGATAATAATGAATTTTCGCACCCATTAGTTTGACCAGAAATGGGTTGCCAGACCGATAATACTCGACTTGTTCTCGATCTACCCGATGCTCTAGCTGAACCTCTATA
>JADFJT010000086.1 GCA_022566015.1 Pseudomonadota bacterium
TTGGGGAGGGCAGGACCCGTCCAGATTCGATACTACGAAGTTGTCGTCGAGATCGACGAAAGTGACTACAATTCGACCTCTATCATACCCCGGGTACCGGTTGACGGTAGGGTTTCATGGACGATTCCTAGTGATTTTTTTACACTGACCGCTGGTGAAAATGTAGAAGAATACAAGTTCGAAATTCTGATCAGGACCAATGTCTATGACGAGCATGACAAGCTTGTAAAGGTTAAAATTCCAGGCCTTCGCGGCCGAGGACCTATCCCCGGCAACAAGAGCGCAGTGGAAAGCTGCTTTACAATTACTGACTAGTGGCATGTTACTAATATCCTCTCCCGCAAGGGAGAGGATCTCTTTTTAAAGGGTTAATCTTATGGACACCATCAAAAATTTGGCGCTAACGTTTATTGCCATTGTCGTAGGCCTTATGTTGTTAATGACGCCAGAGCCGCAGCAAAAAGAAAGCCCAGATCGGGTACCCGCACTGGTCAACCAGGGTCAAACTATAAAGTTTGAGCAAGACCAACCTGTATTGATAGAACGCTATCAAATTACCAAAATGGATGTGATTGCTACACCAGAACAAACCGTTGATAGTCCTCCGGCTTTGTATCCAGAGCTGGAACAGATCGCGCTGACGGAAAATTTACCAGCCACCGAAGCCCTGCTTGATCTGCAGTCGATGCTGTCGAATCTTGATCCGGTGATTCGCCTTGCTGCAATCGAATCCCTTGGGGGCATGACAAGTCAGTACAATTTACCGACGCTATCGGCGGCATTGAACGATCCCGTCCCACAGTTGCGAATCGCGGCGCTCGAAGCCCTGGCATTGCAGGAAAACGCATCGGTGGTTAGCAGTATTGAACCCTACTTGTTCGATCAGGACCGGGAAGTCAAGGTGGCCGCAATTAACGCGCTCGCTGATCTCGAGTTTGAGGCTGCGGTGCACTCTTTAGCGGGACTGTTAACCGATCAGGATTCGCTCATCAGGCGTCATACCGTATACGCCCTGGGTGAAATAGGTGGTGAATACGCGATGATGTATCTGCTACAAGCACGCAATGATCCCGATGCCACCATTCGCACAAACGCTGAAGCGATACTGGCGGAGCTGGAATATAAAGCGGCTTACTAGATTGAAAACGAAGCGCCACACTCGGGGTTAGCCTGTGCATCTTCAGCCTCCCTAAACCCGGGATGGGTAATATCCCGGTTATGGGTACGAATGGGGATCTGGTTTTTCAGTAGACTACCGGGTTTAGTGGTCCCTGAGCCTTTACGTCGGTATTTTACTCTGACGGATTTCAGTACTCGATCGGTGGTGGCAGTGTTAATCGACAGCAGTTTGTTTGGTATCTCGGGTAAAGGGATGCTAAACAGTCTCATAAAACGGCAACTACAATGGAATGCTGGCCTTGAGCTTGCTGGAATACATCTGGTCAGACGCAAACCAGAGGCGTTTCAGCGCGTTTATAAAGTGCTGTTGATAGACAGACCGGCTGACGCTCGGGTCGTTGCTGCTTACTTGGTTTGCCGCGCCGACTCAATACCCGAATAGCATATTTACGGTGAAAGCGACAGACCGCACTGAACTCATCGAGAAACGCTGTCCTGGCTCTTTTGCATGCTCTACGATAACGCCAGTCGAATGGCCCTGAGATAGTTCTGTCGTTCATTATTTACCCCTATGACTCCCCGTTACGGCTACCTGTAGTATGAGTCAACGATGCTAAATTGTTACTCCCCAGGGTTACATTTAATTTGAGTCAATTCGCCACAGCATAAAAAACTTGAAATAGGCGAAAATTGGCGTATGTTTGTGCGTTTTTTCACGCACTAATGTCATGTCAGACCATTTGATTCATGCTTACCAATCGTTACCGGTTTCATTTGACCGTGGCGATGGAATTTACCTGTGGGATAAAGCGGGAAAGCAGTATCTTGACGCGCTTTGCGGCATTTCGGTCACCAGCCTCGGGCACAATTACCCTGCGGTAACCGAAGCAATCCAGCAACAGGCCGAAACCCTGTTACACACTTCCAATATTTATACGATCGAATGGCAGCATAAACTGGCTGATCTGATTTGCGAATTATCGTCTATGGATCGCGTATTTTTCGGTAATTCTGGTGCGGAGGCCAACGAAGCGGCTATCAAGCTAGCTCGCCTTTACGGCAATAATCAAAAAATCAGCGACCCACAAATAGTGGTTATGGAACACAGTTTTCATGGACGTACGATGGCTACCTTGAGCGCAACGGGCAGTCGTAAAGTGCAGGCTGGGTTCGAACCACTGGTATCCGGTTTTGTACGAGCACCGTACAACGATATCGAATCGATAGAAGCTATCGCGGCTAATAACAGGAAAGTAGTCGCCCTGATGGTCGAGCCAATTCAGGGCGAAGGTGGGATTATCATTCCTGATACTGGTTACCTGAAATCGCTGCGACAAATTTGCGATCGAAATAACTGGCTTTTAATGCTGGATGAGATTCAGACTGGCATGGGCAGGAGTGGCCGAATGTTTGCTTTTCAGCATGAAAACATCGTCCCTGATGTGATGACTTTAGCCAAAGCCCTGGGGAATGGCGTCCCAATAGGTGCCTGTGTTGCCCGGGGTAAAGCCGCCGAGTTATTCCACCCTGGCAATCACGGTTCTACTTTTGGTGGTAATCCACTAGCCTGTCGCGTTGGCTATACGGTGCTTGATAGCATGGTCAAAAACGACATCGCAGGCAACGCCGAGCGACGCGGTGAGCAGCTGGTAGCCGCGTTAAAAAATGGACTTGCCGATATTGGCGTGGTGGAGCAAATCCGGCATCTAGGTTTACTGGTCGGTATTGAATTAAAACGGGATTGCAAGGCATTGGTCTCCGAAGCATTGCAGCAGGGTCTACTACTTAATGTTACCGCGGACCGGGTGATCCGCCTGTTACCACCACTGATTATCGATCAGCAGCAGACCGACGAATTGGCTGATCAATTGATCAGGTGCATTAAAGACTTTACCCAACCCTGATAATTTAAAGATATGACAACGCGCCATTTTCTCAGCCTGCTTGATTTTTCCAGCGATGAACTGTTAGCACTGATCGATCACGCGATCGACGTTAAGCAGCGTCTTCAACAAGGCGTCTCGCATACCCCTCTCAAGGGTCAGGTACTGGCAATGATTTTCGAAAAATCATCGACCCGAACCCGCGTATCGTTTGAATCCGGCATGAGCCAGCTAGGTGGGCATGCAATATTTCTATCGCCTCAGAATATACAACTGGGTCGCGGCGAACCCATAGAAGATAGTGCGCGAGTAATATCGAGTATGGTCGATGGCATTATGATTCGCACTTTTGACCACGAACGTGTAATTACTGTGGCAAAAAATTCATCCAAACCGGTGATTAACGGGTTAACCGACCATCTGCATCCCTGTCAACTACTGGCCGATATGCAGACCTGGATCGAGCTGCGCGGCAATATTCAGGGCTCAAGCGTAGCCTGGATAGGTGATGGCAATAATATGTGCCATTCCTATATTAATGCGGCTATTCGTTTTGATTTTACGCTCCACATTGGCTGTCCAGCCGGGCACGAACCCAACTCTGACCTGGTAAAGAGTGCAGGTGGCAGGATAAAAATTTTTCACTCTGCCGACGAAGCAGTTCGCCAGGCTGATCTCGTGGTCACCGATGTATGGGCTAGCATGGGCCAGGAACAGGAGCAGGAGGAGAGGCTGAAAGTATTTGCACCGTTTCAGATTTCAGGCAAAATCATGAAACTCGCCAATAAGGATGCTTTATTTATGCACTGCCTGCCCGCACATCGTGGAGAAGAGGTAACCGCCGAGGTACTCGAAAGCGAGCAGAGCGTGATCTGGCAAGAAGCAGAAAATCGTTTGCATTCGCAAAAGTCCCTGCTGGAAAGGTTGCTTAAGTAGTAATCTTTTATCAGCGCTCAAGACTTCAGAATTTCGATTCGATTCATTCCTTTTTTTCCGGCTAATTTGAGCGCCGCATCTGCCCGGCTTAATAAGCTTCGAGAAGAATATCCTGTGGCGACAAGCGCACAGGAGAGTCCAACAGTTATAGTGAGGTAATGATCAGCCTTCGATTTTTCGTGCTCTATCTGTTTACTCTCTAGCGTACGGAAGATGCGCCTGACCAATAAATGTGCATTTTCACAATTAAGTTTCGGTAATATCAAAGCAAACTCAGCCCCGTTGAGCCTCGCTATCAATTGATCCGGCTGGGTAACCTCATCACTCAGTATTCGGGCAATATCACGTAATATAATATCGCCCATTTCGAATCCATATTTCGCGTTGTACTCGTGGAAATAATCGACATTTATTTTAACCAGCGAAACAGGCATATTCGATTCCTGGTTTTTACGCCAAACGTCCTCCAGACCAACCCGAAATGCTCTATAGTTGGACAAGCCTGTCAACTCGTCTGTGGTGGATATTTTTTCCAGAGCCTTGTTCGAATTTGATACCGATTCGAGCAATCCCCGCAAATCTTCTACCAGAGCCTGATTATCATATCGATAATACAATGCGTCGTTTATCAGTGTATTCATACGTTTGACCGAAATGGAAATAGCAGTCATCATAAATAAATAAATTAAACCGAGTAAAACACCATCGAGAGTTTGCCTCGACAACATCCAGAGGGTAACCGGCAGCATGATAGCCACCAGATAAGCATTGTAGATCAGCAGCGATGTCGACAAAAAAGCGATCGCACCAGCACTCATACCGAGCAAAAGGGAATGCAATATTATCTGTACATTAATCGTCACATAAGGCATCAGCAATGCCGCACCGACGCCCTGCACCAGACCCGAGGCGAGCACCCCGACGAAAAATCGATTGTGCCATTTCTGATGTTCGAAATTAGTTTTTTTATTCAGGCCGGTAAACAGCCTGTGCAACTGTAGGCGCGCAAGTAATATTATGCACAGAAGACAAAACCAGCCTACAACCCAATTTTCTCCACCCTGAATCGATAATTCTATGTAAGCGAGCGTAGAGGCCACCGCCGAAATAAATAATGTAATCAATAATCCGCCAACAACCCGGCTATAAAGAAATTTCACCAGCTCCTGTTGTTGCAAATTAAAGCTACTGACTGGATGGGCTTCGCTCGTGCTATTGATTTTTAATTTCCTTTCACAGTAGTGATGTTGTGATTCAGTCAATTACTATAATATAGTAATTTCTAGTTATTTTTTTAGTACCTGGAGGCCACACACCTTAAACCCTCCTTAAATTCAGAGTTTATCAGATGCCATCGAACATATGAGTAACGATCACGAATACGTCCAGTGGTTCAGAGCTGCGGCACCTTATATCAAGGCGCACCGTAAGAAAACTTTTGTCATCTTGATATCTGATGAAGTCATATATTCGGATCGATTTGTCGGTCTCATCCATGACATCGCTTTGCTTAATCATCTTGGCATAAAGTTGGTCATCCTGCATGGCAGTCGAAACCAAATCGACCAGCATCTGGCAAACAACAACATCACTTCCGAATTTCACCGCGATATACGAATTAGTGATGCTAAATCACTACCGTATATAATTCAGGCTATCAACGAGGTAAGGACTTACCTGGAGTCGCAGCTTTCGATGGGGCTTCCCAATACGCCCATGTCGGGTTCAGAAATTTCGCTGGTTAGTGGGAATTTTGTCACTGGAATGCCGCTCGGTGTAATTGATGGGGTCGATATGCAGCATTCGGGCAAAGTTCGCGATGTTAAACACCAGGCTATCAATGAGTTGCTGGATAGTAATCACGTCATACTGTTATCGAATATCGGGTATTCCAAAACCGGAGAAGTATTTAACCTGCCGGCAGAAGAGCTGGCTACCGAAGTAGCGGTGTCTCTTAATGCAGACAAGTTAATATTTATCCCGCTCACCCAGATCAATTCCGAAGGCGCTGACAGCTTATCGACTATCGAATGTGAATCTCTGATTCAGCAAGCAGATACACCCGATGAACTAAAAAGCCTATTACGTCAGTCGATCAGGGCGATCCAATCCGGCGTCCTGCGTGCTCATATCATCGATCAACGGGTAGATGGTGGCCTTTTGCTGGAGCTTTTCACGCGTGACGGGTACGGCACCATGATCACTAATTTGTTCTATGAAGGCATCAGAGCCGCCAAAATTGACGATATAGGGGGAATACTCGGCCTGATCGAACCACTGGAAGCAACGGGTACGTTGGTACAACGCTCTAAAGAGCAACTTGAACTTGAAATCGAATATTTTCGTGTCGTCGAAAAAGATGGCATGGTGATCGGCTGCGTGGCCTGCATCCCCGACCAACAGAATAATATAAGCGAAATTGCCTGCCTGGCCGTGCATGACAATTACCAGCGCACGGGCCTGGGGAAGCAATTATTACATGCCGCTGAACATCTTGCGCAAAAACATGATACGCGGCAGGTGTATATACTGACTACCCGTACCTCGCACTGGTTTATCGAAAACGGGTTCCTGGAGACAAAGGTTTCGTCACTGCCCGAGCTTAAGCGTGCAGCCTATAACCAGCAACGAAATTCAAAGATAATGTTAAAGCAGCTTTAGGGAACCGATGGTAAAGTCATGAGCAAACATCCTGTGCCCAACACATCAATCCACTGCGTCGCCTACAGGGAATGTAGCGATCCGACGTTTCGGTGAGGCGCGTGAGCAGGAGCGGAAGCTTTGTGAATCTTAGCAATTGCCGGGGAAAAACGGATTAAATCATGCCTTACGATTTAAGCAATTACCTGGTTATCGGCATTTCCTCCCGAGCGCTGTTCGACCTCAGCATGGAAAATGAAATATATGAAAATCAGGGTCTCGAAACTTACTGCCAATATCAGCTAGACCACGAAAACGATATCTTGCTTCCCGGGACTGGTTTCGCATTAATTGAGGCTATGTTACGAATTAATAGCCTCGACGAAAAAACGCGCCATATAGAAGTTGTTATTATATCGCGCAACTCGGCCGATACCAGTTTACGCATTTCCAACTCTATCGATCACTACAATCTGGATATAACGCGTGCGGCGTTTACCGGTGGCGGGCCTGTGGCGAAATATCTAAATGCGTTCGACGTCGATCTTTTTCTGTCTGCAACCGAAGAGGACGTTCAGGCGGCGGTTGAGTCCAATGTTGCTGCCGGTTTAATTTACCCTGGCTCGACGCTTAATCCGCGAAGCCCACTGGAACAGATTAGAATCGCTTTTGATGGTGACGCGGTACTTTTTTCCAAAGAGTCCGAAATGATTTACCAGCAACAGGGCCTGGAGGCCTTTATCGCGCATGAAAAACTCAACGCAGAAAAGCCATTACCCGAAGGTCCATTTGCTAAATTATTAAAAACTCTGTCGTTTCTGCAATTTGATTTACATAGCAGTAAGCATGGGGGTATCCCTCCCATTCGTACCGCCCTGGTCACCGCCCGTAACAGCCCGGCCCATGAACGGGTGATTAAGACACTTCGTAACTGGCATGTGCGCATCGATGAGACATTTTTTCTCGGGGGTGTGTCTAAAGACAAGATTCTGAAATCGTTTGCGCCCCACATTTTCTTCGACGATCAGCATCAGCACTGTGATGCGGCTTCGAAAGTGGTGCCTACCGCACGGGTTCCCTATAAAAAAGTACAGACCTGATTGGGTAGGGCCGAATTCATTCGGCCAATATGATGGTATTCGGCCGAATAAATTCAGCCCTACAATCTAGTCGTCGCGCCGCTGTTTTTCCAAACGTTCGTGTTTTTCCTGGGCTTCGACCGTTAGCGTGGCAATAGGTCTGGCTTCGAGGCGGAACAGGCCGATTTCTTCGCCCGTGTCGTCGCAATACCCGTAGGACCCGTCAGCGACACGCGACAGTGCCGAATCTATTTTATTGACTAGCTTGCGATAGCGGTCGCGCGTTCTTAATTCCAGCGCGGCATCAGTTTCCAATGTCGCTCGATCATTGATATCGGGTTCTTGCCAGTTTTCTTCCTTCAAATGAGAAATGGTCTTTTCTGACTCCCGTAACAACTCCGAACGCCAGGTTAGCAGTTTCTGTCGAAAATACTCCAGATGCTGGGGTGCCATGTAATCATCTTTTGGGGACGGCGTGTAGCCCTCTGGTAATTCTGTTGTCATTGAGTCGCTCTCCAGTACAGGACATCAAAAATCGCCGGGCAGTATAGGCATGTTTTGATCGTTCAGCAAGTCATAGGGCAGAAAAAAAAGAAAAAATATGTCTACCTTTGTAATCAGGTTTCAGGGGTAAAATTCAGACTAAATTTGTTCTTTGAGCGCATAAATCATAGACTAGCTGTCTTTGCATTTTAGATACGATACCTTAGATTAACCTGTTCTTATGATCACACGCCTGATATTACTGTTTGCCGTCGTTGCGATATTACTGTGGTTGTTCAAACGCTTGTTTGCCGAAGATCCTGATCCGCGAAAAATCGAGCATGACACGCAGTCTAAAAGCGAAAATATGCTGCAGTGTAAGTTTTGTGGGGTACACGTACCGGAATCTTCCATCGTAATTACCAACGACACTCCTTACTGTAGTCAAGATCATGCAGACCGCGACCAGTAATAGCTTCGTCAGCAAATCCGGCTACCAGTTGCGATCGACGAACTGGACCTCGCTGCGATTGCTTAATATTTATCGTCTCGTTATATCTACTACATTTTTCAGCCAGAGTTTCGTCAGTCAATCGCCGTTATTAAATATCGTCGATATCGGACTTTATTCCTGGGTTAGCCTGGCCTTTGTGGTTCTCTCGCTGGTGTGGATGCTGGCAGCCTGGATCGAGAGGCGTGGATTTATACACCAGATTTCGTTACAGATTTATACCGATATGATCATTATCATTCTGCTCATGCATGCCTGTGGGGGAATTTCCAGCGGTCTTGGGATGCTTTTGATTATATCCATCGCGGTAGCTGGACTGCTGACTGAACAATTGTTAGCAGTGGTGTTCGCCTCACTCGCTTCGCTTGGCCTACTCGCTGAGTATGTTTACTCGATTACTAATATAAGCGATTACACAGGAAATTCGACACAGGTAGGAATACTGGGCGCGACCCTGTTTGCTACCGCTATCGTAACCCACAAACTGATGAAGCGGGTGCAAAGTAGCGAACAACTAGTGCAGCAGCGCGACCGCGATGTCGCCCTGCTGTCCGCCCTGAACCAGGAAATTATCGAAAATATGCAAGCTGGCGTTATTGTACTGACAAGAAACAATCAGGTAAGGCACATTAATAACGCCGCATTAAAAATGCTCAACATCGTCACTACTAAAGTGTTTTCACTCAAGCACGATCAGCCAAAAATATTGTCAGCGCTCAGAAAGTGGCGAGATTCGCCCGATAGAGACACGCCATACTTACCCACAGAGACCGGCATTGACAATATTCAAGTTAGTTTCCGACGTTTACAGGATCAGGGTAATGAAAACACATTGGTCTTTTTAAACGATGTTTCTTCGATTAAGGATAGTATGCAACAAGCCAAACTGGCATCGCTCGGTCATCTCACGGCTAGTATCGCGCACGAAATCCGTAATCCTTTAAGTGCGATATCGCATGCTGCACAATTACTTTCGGAAAGCAAAGATCTCGACGATACCGAACATCGTATGACCGAAATCATTCACCAACATTCAAGCCGGATCAATCACATCATAGAGGATATTCTGAAACTCTCACGAGGCGGCCAAACCGCTAAAGAATATATTAGACTGGATCAATGGCTGCAGAAGTTCGCCGAAGAATATTGCCTGAGTAACCAGGCTAAAGCCGGATGTCTGGATCTGGATATACAATTGGCTAATGCCACTACCTGGTTCGACGCAGGCCACCTGAACCAGATTATGACCAATCTCTGCAATAATGCCCAAATCCATGGTAATAGCGATAAACCGACCCACATAAGGCTATTCACCGATCAAAATCAGGCAGCAAACATCGAGATAGCCGATGAGGGTCCCGGCATTGACCAACAGAGTCTGGATAAAATTTTCGAACCCTTTTATACCACCAGTCATAAAGGCTCGGGGCTGGGCTTATATATTGTTAACCAGCTATGCGATCTCAATAACGCGACTATAGATATTCATAAAAATTCTTACAATGGCACCAGCTTTACTATCCGGTTTTCGACCAGTCCTGCCAATCAGCAAGCCGATCAGGAATCCGTATGAGCAAACAACGCGTACTCGTCGTCGACGATGAGCCGGATATTCGGGAATTACTCGAAATCACGCTAATGCGCATGGGGCTTGAAATTCGCTGCGCGGAGGATTTCAGCAGCGCAAAACGTTATTTACAGGAAGAAACTTTCGACCTGTGTCTGACCGATATGAAATTGCCCGACGGCGACGGTATCGCGTTGGTTGAATTTATCCAGCAGCATTGTCCGAATACCCCGAGCGCGGTTATTACCGCACACGGTAGTATTGACCTCGCGATCAAGGCGATGAAATCGGGCGCTTTCGATTTCGTATCCAAACCGGTTTCCCTCGACACGCTACGCAGCCTGGTCGAAAAGGCACTCACTCTACCGACCAGTACGCAGCAGTTAAACTCATCTTTCGGAACTAAATACCAGATAATCGGTGAATCAGAACCTGTCACCGAACTGAGACGTTCAATAGCCAAGTTTGCGCGCAGCCAGGCACCGGTTTATATCCAGGGGCAATCGGGAACTGGTAAGGAACTGGTGGCACGCCAGATTCATTTGCAAGGCGCCAGGAGTAATTCACCCTTTATCGCGGTCAACTGCGGCGCGATCCCCTCGGAATTGATGGAAAGTGAGTTTTTCGGTCATCTCAAGGGTAGTTTTACCGGTGCTAGCAGCGATAGTGAGGGATTATTCAAAGCCGCACATGGCGGCACGCTGTTTCTCGACGAAATAGCCGACCTTCCCCTGTCGATGCAGGTAAAATTACTGCGCGTGATCCAGGAGAAAACAGTCAGACCTGTTGGCGCCCAGATTGAAGAAAGTATAGACGTACGCATTATCAGCGCTTCACATAAAGACCTCGACGCCATGGTTAATCAGGGTGAATTCAGGCAAGACCTGTATTATCGTATCAATGTAATCGGCGTCACGGTACCGACACTGGCCGAGCGCCGCGAAGATATATCCCGCCTCACCGACTATATTATTAAAAAGCATAACACCGATAATTCACCTCAAACAAAGCTGGAGAAATCAGCTTTGCGGGCTTTGGAGAGCTATGGATTCCCCGGAAACGTGCGCGAACTGGAAAATATCCTCGAGCGTGCGACCGCCCTGTGTGAAAACAATTTAATTGGCGTCGCGGACTTGCAGTTACCCAAAACCGACGCATTATCGGCTAATTCCCAGCTCGATCTGGGTAAAATCACGCAAGATATAGAAAGGGATCAGATATTGTCGGCACTGGCTAAGTGTCGATGGAATCAGTCGGCTACAGCCAGGTCGCTGGGCATTACGCTGCGCCAGTTACGCTACAAGATCGAAAAGCTGAATCTTAAGAATACCTGACAATAATTGTCATAACTTGACAAAATTGTCAGATTTTCTCGCTTACTCATCTCTTTCTGATTTCTCGAAATACCGTAACTTGTTGATATTATAAATATTATCGTATTTCATCTATCCTGGCATCAGCATTGCATTATAAACCGCATGGATTGGCAATAGCCGAATTCTAACTAAAGTTTTACGCAATTTACATTATTGAGGAACAACAAATGAAGAAGCAACAATCAGGTTTTACCTTAATCGAACTGATGATCGTAGTCGCCATCATCGGTATTCTGGCCGCGATTGCCATTCCGCAGTATGCCGATTACACCCAGCGTACTAAAGTATCCGGTGGCGTTTCTGCTGCGGCTACCTGGAAGACAACTGTCTCACTTTGCGCCCAGGAGCAAGGCACCGTACTGCAGGCAGACTGTGGCACTCCAGGCACTAATGGCATACCTGCCGACATCGGTCCCGGTGTTCTGAACTATGTCACCGGCATTACTACAAGTGGTAATTCAGTGCTCACTATCACTACTACCGGTGTGGATACTGGCGGTCTTGATTTAATCGTTATAATGACCCCAACTTTATCACCTGCCGGTCTTAACTGGGGTCTAACTGGAACCGGTTGTACTGTAGCTGGTCGCTCTATTAACTGTAGTGGC
>JADFJT010000185.1 GCA_022566015.1 Pseudomonadota bacterium
ATTCCATCTTCAGAAACTTTCTTTATATATGTTTTGGGATGCCCTGAGAGCAAATTAAAATTATCTTCAGCTACCGGTACTGCCCATCGAAAAGGAGAGCCCGATATTGATTGGCATTCTGTGCAATGACATAAATAGACTGCGTCTCTATCAATCATTGCGCTATATGTGATTTTACCGCAATGACAACTACCGTTAATTTTCATTTGTAGTCTCCTCGGGCTAATTCTGAATATTCTTTACTGGCTCTTACCTATCTTGCATAACTGCTGAATTATAATGTTTTCGATCTAATAACATATTATTGATTTTTTGCCGGGGGTCCGCTTCGTGCCGTTCTCGGAATATAATTCATAATAATCGAATGTCCGCTATGGCTGTTTCGGCTAGATAGAACGACTAGTAATCCACATCCTACAAAACCTTCTGCTCTGATCTATATCTCCCAATCAATCAGTATTGCGGATGACTACGGATGCATATTCCAATTGATTCCGGATCGGAGGCTGGAATGACAGGATATTATTTCATCCGTTTCGGAATGTATCCGCTATAAACCGAAGCAATCATCATCCAGATGGCCGCGGTGGGAAATACGATCGGCAAGGCAAATATTTTCAGCAGTATCGCGAAAATACCTGGCGTCAGTAGTTGGCCGGCATCCCGATAGGTAGAAAATACTGCGGTCATTTCGGCGCGTTCGCGACCTCGCACCGCTCGATAAAAAAGGACATTACCCGCCCCGTCCAGCATCGTGGTGCCAAGCGCACTGACTACCATCAACGAGGCCGCTAACCAGGGTATATCGTTCACTGAATAAACCACCAGCAGCAGCATGGCTGTCACCGCGAACCCAGTTTGCATCAGCGCACGAATACCATATCGCCGCGCCACCCAGCCCCAGAAAGGTACAGAAAATGTCCACGCGGTTCCGACCGAAACTATCGCAGCGCCGGTCAGCTTTCCGAGGCCGGTTTGCTCACAATATATCGGCATGTAAATTATAAACATCGTCCACCAGGACGAGCGCGCAAGAATGAGCCCGTAGGCGAGCCTGAGTCGGGGTTGCGCAATGAAGCGGCGAATAATATTGACAGGATTCATGTCTTTGGCATCGGTACCTAGTACATCGACTCGATGTAATCCCATCCAGCGGAAGTAGATAATCGCGAGCAGAGTGAATACGGCACAGATGATATAAGGCAGGTAATGAAAAAGTTTCTCCTCCATGAATACCCCAAGAAATGGGCCAATAGTAAGTGCCAGTACCAACGACATAATTCGCAGCGGTTCAAAGCGCGTCATGTCACGACGCGGAACCTCTGCCAATACGTAAAGCGTTAACGAGACTTCTACCGCCGCGATCGCAAAGGTATGGGCGAACAGGCCAATCGAGAAATAAATAATCTGATCAAACGAGAGCAAGGCCGATGAGAAAAGCATGGCCACGCAACCCACCAGAAAGGAACGGTAATTGCCAATTTTCTGAATGACCACCGGCATGACCAGTGACCCGAGGATGCCGCCCACGCTGATTGCAAAATACAGAATGCTGGTCAGTTGTGCATCTCCGAGTATTGCAAACGCCTGCAAGGGCAATACCGAAAGCAGGATACCCCGCGACATGGTATGAACAAAAAACAAGCCCGCTAATTTGAGATGGCTGTTAAGCTGCAAATGATTTTCCGAATGGTTGCCTGAAAGGGAACTTCAGCAGTCTAATAGAATGATGAGCACAGCCGAAATTTTAATTCTCGGGAATGACAGGTTAGTGCCGATTGTAGCCCCACCACTTGTCAGATTGTACGGCCGCTTTGGTGCGAGCGCAGCCGCTCACTATTAGTCGGTTAAATGGCAACTATGTGCCGAATATTGCACCCGAGTGGATTTCGGCAGATTATTTAAATCGGTCGACCCATTGTTGACTGCGGTACCGAATTACTGAACGCTTTTTGCACACACCGCTCTAATTCGCATCATGGCCAGAATAATTAACCGACGTGGGCTGTTAATGTCGCTTGGCGGCCTGGCCCTGTTACCGCTGATACCCGAGCGCGGGTTAATGGCCGCCATAAATCCGAATCCAGGTCTGCTGACCCGCCCGATCCCTGCAACCGGGGAACCGATGCCGATCATCGGTATGGGTACCTGGCGCACCTTCGATGTTGGTAGCGACCGTGACGACCGTGCGCGTTGCGTCAAGATTCTCGAGGAATTTTTTAGCCGCGGTGGCGGCATGATCGATTCGTCGCCGATGTATGGTACCGCACAGGACGTGATCGGCCACTGCTTGGCACGGATTCAGAAAAGCCCGGGGCTGTTTAGCGCAACCAAGGTCTGGATGCTCGGCCAGGTGCTCGGCAAATATCAAATGAAAACCTCGCGCAAGTTATGGGGTGTGCCGCGTTTCGACCTGATGCAAATCCACAACATGCTCGACTGGCGCGGTCACCTCGAAACCCTGAAACAGTGGAAAGCCGAGGGCCGCATTCGTTATATCGGCATTACCACATCGCACGGCCGCAGGCACCGCAAACTCGAGCGGGCGTTAACTGACGAAACCTTCGACTTCGTGCAGTTTACCTATAACGTCGTCGACCGCGAGGCGGAACAACGCCTTCTGCCTCTCGCCGCCGAGCGCGGCATCGCTGTCATCATCAACCGCCCATTTCGGCGCGGCGCGTTGTTCGATCGATTCGGCAACCGTCCTTTGCCAGGTTGGGCCAGCGAATTCGATTGCGCCAATTGGGCGCAGTTCTTTCTAAAATTTATCGTTTCCCACCCGGCGGTGACCTGCGCTATTCCTGCAACATCGCAGGTGGCGCACATGCAGGAAAACATGGGCGCCGCTTATGGCGCCCTTCCCGACATGGCGATGCGCCAGCGCATGCTTCAATATCTCGACGCATGACGGCCTGTCGACACCGAACCGAAAACCCCGTCCCCGTACCTGCAGCCGTTTGGCTATTCGGCACAGGACTAATCGGTTTAATTGGAATCAGCAAGCGTAGGAAATCAGCTTAATATTTAGGTATATTTGATTGAACCCCGCCTCTGCGCGGGGTTTTTTAGTCTTATGAACGTCCGCTATGTGCCGATACTGTTGAAAAACTCCAAAATTCTCAACCAGACAAAACCAAATGCGTTTTAAGCTTTCTATCGAACCTAACACACGGAGGGGATCATATTAATCGTGATCTGATCGCACAGTGGAACTG
>JADFJT010000008.1 GCA_022566015.1 Pseudomonadota bacterium
CGTGGCGATTATGGCACAGCCACGCTTGCGGAGATGAAAGTGCTTGACGACGATGTCGCAGTCGCCACTGGCTTACTCAATACTGACGAGGCCATTCGATTCGACAACACCGTCATGCAGCAGCAACAAATCGAATCGGAAGAGTCGTCTGGCAGCGGTATATGGAAATGGATTATTGGTATAGCACTACTTGCTGTGGGCCTTTGAATTATTTTTAACCGAGGGATCTCTGATTCGCCCAGACTATTCAGAGGTTTCCTAAGATACAAACGCCCCGGCGATCTCTAGCAATTCGTATATGGTGTGCTGCCTGTTTCCCATCACTATCGGCTGTCTAAGTTGCACGTATCCTTCCTTAAATGGGACGAGCCTCTTATTTTTAACCAGATAGGTTCCATTTGTGGAATTCAGGTCTCGCAGGTAAATTTCACCGTCTTTGATTTGTATCTCGGCATGTCGTTTGCTGACAGTCGGATCGTTGATAAAAATATGACCTTCCCGACCAACTATGTAAGTTTGATTTTTTATTCGTCCTAATTGTGCGGTATAATTTATTTCCATTTGGGCAGTCCATTTTCCGGTTGAGCCCCCCAATATTATACTAAAATTGTTTTGATTTCCCGCGTATATTTAATCAAAGAATAGGAATAAGGGTTATTTGAATCAGCCTGAAAATCTTCCCGCGTCAATTGTTTCCATTGATCCAGTCTAATTTCCGGGAACCAGGTATC
The DNA here is from genome assembly GCA_022566015.1 of Pseudomonadota bacterium. Taxonomy (GTDB): domain Bacteria; phylum Pseudomonadota; class Gammaproteobacteria. The sequence goes on from JADFJT010000008.1 coordinate 732, forward strand.
CCCGTGAAAGCTGTGATGTATCAGCGTCAGATAAATATGATCGGCTCTGTCGATGCTTTGCTGGTACAGGCTGGCGCCCCCGATTAACATGGCTTCATCACTGTCCTGGACTAAAGCCATTGCCTGATCGATACTGTCGACGGTATCGCATCCGGGGAATTTTAGATTTGAATTTCGAGTGACGATTATATTGGATCGCCCCGGAAGCGGTTTTCCAATGGATTCAAATGTTTTCCTGCCCATTATGACTGGTTTTCCCATCGTAGTTCGCTTGAAAAAAGCGAGATCGGCAGGTAAATGCCAGGGTAGCGCGTTATTTTTTCCAATCAAACGATTACTATCCATCGCACAAATTAATGAAAGCAGCGGTCTGTCAGTAGCCGGTTTAGGCATCGTACCGCCGCTTGTAGATCGTTCTGGACAGACAGGCGAAATCCGACAGCTGTAAATTTTCTGCGCGCAGCCGCCTGTTTATGTTACACACATCGAATAAGTCGGGACCTACATCCGCTTTCAAAGCGTTTGCTATAGTTTTCCGACGTTGACCGAAGGCAGTTTTAACTATAGACGTAAACAGTGCCAAATCACCTATGTCGGCAACAGGTTCTGGATGAGGACTTAACCGAATTATCGCCGAGTCTACTTTGGGTGGTGGTGTAAAACTTCCTGGCGCAACATCGAAAAGATACTGGCAGCGACAAAAATATTGCATCATTACCGACAGTCGACCGTAATCCCGACTATTTTCTGCAGCAACAATGCGTAAAGCCACTTCTTTTTGTACCATGAAGTGCATATCCTGGATATTTTCGATTGATTTCATCAGATGAAACATCAATGGGGTGGATATATTGTAGGGCAGATTGCCAACAATTCGAATGTGTTTACTCGAAGGCAGGTCGTCCAGACTAAATTTCAGAATATCAGCGTTAATTAATTCCAGGTCACCGTGATCCTGTGCTCCCTGCTTGAGTAATGTAATTAGATCTCTGTCGAGTTCCACTGCAGTGAGCTGCCCGCATCGGCGAAGTAACGGGTAAGTCAAAGCGCCCTGCCCGGGGCCTATTTCGAGCAAATTGTCTTCCGCCTGGGGGTCGATAACATCGAGGATCCTGTTGATAATATTTTTATCGTGCAAAAAATGCTGACCGAATCGCTTGCGGGCCTTATGCATGCTTATAAAAGTATTTTGACTGGTCCAGGGCCGATTCGATTGCTGCGAACAGGCTGTCAGGATTTGCTAGATTGCTGCCCGCCAGGTCTAGCGCGGTACCGTGATCTACCGAAGTACGGATTATTGGTAGTCCGAGCGTGGTATTGACTGCATGATGGAACCCCGCATGTTTCAAAACGGGTAAGCCCTGATCGTGGTACATCGCGAGAACTGCATCTGCATCTTCGAGTGCCTGCGGTGTAAATACTGTGTCGGCGGGGTAGGGGCCGCTAATATTCAGGCCTTTCTGTTTAAGGACGTCAATGGCGGGTTTTATGATGTCAATTTCCTCGCGGCCCAGGTAGCCACCTTCACCCGCGTGAGGATTGAGACCGCAGACTTTAATATGAGGCTTGTCGATATTGAATCGCTGGCGTAAATCATGGTCAAGAATCTGGACTATGCGAATAATCAGCTCCGAATCGATCGCATCGGGTACCTGGCGTAAAGATAAGTGGGTGGTTGCCAGTGCAACTCTTAAACTACCACTAGTCAGTAACATAACGGGATTTTTTACTCCACAGATTTTAGCCAGGAACTCGGTGTGACCGGTAAATGGAATACCAGCCCGGTTGATAATCTCCTTTTGCACCGGCGTAGTTACCATCGCATCAAATTTCCGGTTCTGGCAGCCGTCGCAGGCAAGCCTTAGAATTTCGAGCACGTAGTTCGCATTATCGCTGCACAACACCCCGGGGGTGCAGACGCTGGTCAGCGGAATGTGTAGAATTTCAATCGAATTATGCTGTTGTGGAGTTCGATCGGGCTGGTAGGAATGGAAATTAATCTTACTATCCTGCAACCTGGCCCGGCTTTCGATTAATTCATGATCACCGATTACTACCAGTCTTGCAGCAAAATTACTGGTGTCGATTTGGGCAATAATATCGGGCCCGATGCCCGCTGGCTCACCGGAGGTGATAGCTATGATAGGCGTGTTTGGTGCATCAGGCATTTGGGCTTGGAAATATTACGTAGGCCTCGTCTCTGAGGCGACGTTTCCAGATATTAAAGGCTTCGATGCGTTTTTGTTGCAATAACTGAGAGTGGATTTTGTTAAATTTGCTCTCTTCAGTTTCATCGATTGTTCGGCGTCCGGTCACTTCTAGCAAGTGCCAGCCGAAGCGCGATCGAAATGGTTCGCTTAATTGGCCCGGCTCCAGCAAACGGGCGACTGATTCATATTCTGGTGCAGTAGTGCCTGCTTCCGTCCATCCTATATCGCCACCCTGAGAACCCGAATTATAATCGACTGAAAATAATCGAGCGAGCTGAGCAAAATCCTCGCCTGCCAGTATCCGTTCGCGTAATGTCTCCAGGCGATTTTTGGCTTCGTCATCAGAAATCAGTTCGTTTGAACGAATCAGAATATGCCGGCTACGGGTTTGTTGCGTAAGCACCTGTTCCAGGCTGCGGCGCTCTACCAGCGAAACGATGTGAAAACCACTGGCACTACGTAAGGGACCTGCATACTCGCCAGGATCCATTTTAAAAACTGCACTGGAAAACAGGCTCGGAATTTCAGCCTTTTTGCGCCAACCCAGATCTCCTCCCTGTAATGCATTTGACCCGGCCGAATATTCATTCGCTAATTGTCCAAATTGAGCACCCTGATCGAGCTGCTCCAGTAATTGTTTTGTCGTTTCTATCGCACCGTTCACCTGCTCGCTGGATGCGGCGTCCGGCAGCGCTATGAGGATATGCGCGAGGCGATATTCGTAATCGCCTGCTTCGGCGTCAGTGCGATTAATGAAATCCCTGACCTCTGCATCGGTGATTTCTACGCTTCGGGCGGTATATTGTCGCCGTAAATTGCCTATTGCCATATCTTTGCGAATTGCTTCGCGATAGCGGGGATAATCTATACCCCGTTGGATCAAATTTTGACGAAACTCTGACAAATTCATGCTGTTTTCGCGAGCTAATTTCTGCATGGTTTGATTGAGCTGCCCGTCGGTAATTCGTAGACCCCTGTATTTCGCCTGCTGGAGTAATATCGAATCGTTAATCATGACCTCAAGAACCTGGCGACTCAAGGTTTTAGGCTCCGGTAAAGCCTGCCCAGATTGTGCGAAATTGATACGAAATAATTCTGTCCGGGCATTTAGTTCCACTTGAGTTATCACGTCTTCATCGACAATCGCTACTATCGAATCGATAGTTTGCTGCGCGGCTCTCGCATTCGATATAACAAAAATTAGAGCCAGTAAAATAAGTGCGAATCGGGTCATATTATTCGTGCTTTTGTGGTGAAATTAAAATTGTGGCCGATACCCGGAAATGGCTTTAGCCAACCGTGCGTCTATATCCTGACCAGCCTGGCTCAGGCCTTTGAATGTTAGTTCGATAAACAAGGCACGATCGGTCACCAGAAAGTCATCGTCACTGGTTTGGCTGGCGAGTATTTTAAGGCCCCAGCAACAGGATTCATAGTTTACGCCGAATAAATTTTCGACTGGCTTGTCGAATAGCAACGATTGATGATACTTGGCGACAATAGTCCATCGATCATTTATTGGGTAGACCAGTGACAGGGCAGCTTGTTCCAGATCCTGGTCTGTAAAATAATACTCGGCATTAGCCGAATAACCGTCACGGGTGTAATTAATCGACAGGTTTTTTTCGACCAAAATTTTATCCTGTTCGTCGTAAACTAGTTTGCTGCCAATTTTTAGTCCAGGAACAGGACTCAGGTTCAGCTCGGCGATTAAATTCGACTTCGGCCGGGTTTCTGGAAGGCCGTCGAGGCTGACCAGGCGGTCTTCAAAATAGTGAATTTGCGCCACCCTGGCGCTCATGATTTCGCGCCCGGTATCACGGGCAAGGATGCGCGATCTAACACCAATCGCCACCTGTTTAGTATCGCCAATTCGATCTGCACCGCTAAACCGATTAGTTCTGAAAAAATTATTATATGAGTCTGACAATCTTGCTGTATCAAAATCGGGAATACCGGCCTGATCCTGGAAGGGAATATGAACAAAAAACAACCGCGGTTCCAGCGTCTGTACCCATTCGTTGTTGTTTATACTACGCTCAAAAATTAACCCGTTGTCGAGACTCAAAATCGGTAGCGATCGACTTATGGCATTGTCGAAAGAATTGTTATCCTCTAGTTGGTATTTGGTTAAGGCTAATTCTAATTTAGGCTTGAAAAAATACCAGTCGCCAGTTTTTGACCAGGCCAAAGAAGGGGTTAAATGCAAACGCGAGCCAGTAACGAGGCTATCGTGATCGAATTTAACCCATTCGTTCTTCGTTTCGAACGTCAGGTCGTTTTCAAACGGATCGAAAAGACTATTCAAGGTAATCTGTGGAAGTCGTCGATAAGGTCGATCGTCGGTAGCGATGGTAAGATCCAGTGTCTGGTAATCCTGCCAAAGAATCCCGGTTTGCCATGACGCCGTGGTTTGACTAAATTTGATATGTCTTTCCAGGTGGCTGATATATTTATTATCTGAACCTGGGAAGTCAAAATCGTTGAAAAATAAATCATCGGATACTTCCTGTAGCAGTAAATCAGCCTTGATATTAAATCCCAGGGTTGCTCGATGTTGCCATTTTTTCTGCCAACGCCGGGCGTCTAACAGGTCATCATCCAGGTAAGACAGGTCGATCTGACCTTCATGGTCGGCGAACAGGTAGCGATTTTCGGTATTGAGCTGTAAACCGCGTTCACTAATCCACGCCGGGGTGATGGTAGCGTCTGTATTGGGCGCTATATTCCAGTAGAATGGAACTGCAATGCTAGCGCCGTTTTCCTCCGAATAGCCAAGCAAAGGGGCCAGAATTCCCGACATCCTGCGATCATCGATAGGAAACATGATATACGGCAGGTAGAAAATCGGTATGCCCTTAAAATAAAGTGTCGCGTGTTTTGCTGTACCTCGACCACTTTCCTGGTTGAGATCGAGTTGGGTGCCGGTTAAGTACCAGTCGCTGCTTCCAGGGTCGCATGAAGTGTAGAGGAAATCCTTGAAACGGCTTCTCGATTGGTCAATTTTTTGGATGCTGCTGGCCGACCCGCGCGCGTGCTTGCCGGGTAACTGAAACTCAGAAACACCAAATATAGCCGTATCTGATTTTTGGTCGATAGAAAGGCTATCCGTTTGTAGGCGATATTCGGCGCTCTCGAAACTTACCTGGCCATTTGCCTGTAATCGTTCGGTCAGTTTGTCGATGCTTAGCTCGTCGGCCCTGATTATTTCACTGCCTCGGGTTAGCTGAACCTGGCCGCTGAAATGCAGTAAATCGTTTTCGCTGCGAGTCACACGTTCAGCTTCAATTTTACTGGGTAAGCGATCGCTATCTAGCGATGGGATGGGCACATAGGCCGGAGTCTGGCATAAACCCCAGTTTTCGTCGGCTTCAAGGCGTGAATATAAAGCGCACAGGATTAATCCGGAAACCAGTAAAGATCGTTTCAAATGCAATATTATTTTAAAACTGGAAATGAAATTATTTTGTCACATTAAACCGCTCGCTGCGAGCGACTAAATTGATATTTTATCGTGTAGCCAATTAATCCAGACTGAATGTCTGGATCGAGTGATCGACCTGAAATAAGTTTTCTTCCCGATACAAGTAGAGATGGTGCCGCGATTCTCAGCCCCCGGTAAACACCTCTGTATCGGGATGAAATGCAAACCAGGCGAACCAGAAACCCTCGATGCTGGGTATTGCGTCGCCTGCATCATTGGTTATCGAAACCGAACGGTTAATACTGTCCCACAAAATGGTAACCGTCTCGCCATCGATGGTATCGGTAAATTGCGATTGACCGTTTTTGTCTAGCTCGACGAGTGGATAGGCCTTATAAACACCATTAATGTCGAGTCCGACGACTCGCTCTTTGGGATGATAAGTATCGGGTGCTTCATTATTAACCTGGAAAAAAAGCTGTCTGGATTGCTCATAACCAGCGTAAGGGTTTCGGCCATAGTCGCGCGAATATCCGGTGTAATTTGATAAAACCTTCGTATCGGGATGCCTTTGTAGCCAGTCTCGCCAGGTGGTATGGCTGATCGGGATTGGGCTTAGTTTTTCGCCGACCAGTTTGCCGGAAATCGCTTGCCCCATAATTTGAGACCACAATGAATGGGTATTCCTGTCGTATAAAAGCACATCGCTGTTATACAGTAAGCCCGAGACACCGAATTCCGTTTGCTGCCCAGCCACAGTTGCCGAAAATGCGATGCCAGTACCGCATAAGGGGCAATAGGTGATGGCATATTTTTGATTTTTAATCTGGTCGTTCACTATTTCGTGCCAATTCAAAATAGAAATTGGATAGGCGCGGGATTCCCCACTCAGGGTGATGCCAATGACGCGATCCTCTGGGGACAGGTAGCTGGCTTCACTCGCGGTCATTAGTTCTGGATTGGTCAGGGCAGGGATACCGTCTCTAGGCGGGCCTCCCGCCAGTATTTCATCGACCGGAATAATCGCGTTCGAGACATCGAAGCCATTTTTGGAGCCGGCCATCACATTGTAAAATGCTACTAGTACCCCTAAAGACAATATCAGCACTACCGGGGTTCGATTCTGTTTAAGCCAGTTGTATCGCATGAGAATTCCTCAGAGATGACCTATAAATATTTGAGCGACATTATCGCGATTAATTCAATTATTTCGAACACCAGTAGCGTATTGACTGTTAAAGCTATTCAAATTAGTCTGCGGGGAAACCAATCTAATGCTGGACTAACGAGGTTAACCAATGAAATGCAAGGCAGCTGTCGCGTGGGAGCCAAAAAAACCCCTGCAAATAGAGGAAGTCGAAGTCGAAGGACCACGCGAAGGCGAAGTCTTGCTCAAGGTCGTGGCTTCCGGCGTTTGTCATACCGATGCTTTTACGTTGTCGGGGAATGATCCTGAAGGCGCTTTTCCAGCCATTCTTGGCCACGAGGGGGGTTGCATAGTGGTCGAATGTGGTTCCGGCGTCAAGGATTTAAAACCCGATGACCATGTAATACCCCTGTACATTCCCGAATGTGGCGAGTGTGACTTTTGCACCTCGGGTAAGTCCAATCTATGCCAATCAATCGCGGCTACCCTGTGGACCGGTTACATGCCCGATGGTACGCGCCGCTTTTCCCAAAATGGCAAGGATATCTACCACTATATGGGTTGTTCCACTTTTTCCGAATACACGGTAGTGCCCGAAATCGCATTGGCAAAAATCAATTCGGCGGCGCCACTGGATAAGATTTGTCTGCTTGGATGTGGCGTTACCACAGGTATAGGCGCGGTAATCAATACAGCTAAGGTGGAGGCAGGCGCCTCGGTAGCGGTATTCGGTCTCGGGGGCATCGGATTATCGGTCATCCAGGGCGCGGTAATGGCAAAAGCGGGAAGAATCCTGGCGGTGGATATCAATCCAGCCAAATGGAAGATAGCCAAAACGCTCGGTGCGACTGACTTTATCAATCCGAATGAAGTGGACGGTTCGCTGAGTGAATATATACAGGAAATGACCAGTGGTGGTGTCGACTACTCGTTTGAATGTATCGGCAATGTACAGGTCATGCGTGATGCGCTCGAATGCACGCACATGGGCTGGGGTGTATCCACTGTTATCGGTGTCGCGGGCGCCGGTGAGGAGATCAGGACTCGACCCTTTAATCTGGTGGTCGGGCGAAAGTGGCAGGGCACAGCGTTTGGCGGTGTCAAAGGACGGACGGAGTTGCCGGGATACGTCGATCGCTATATGTCAGGCGAAATCGAACTCGATAAGATGGTCACCCATACCATGCCGCTGGAGGATATCAATCGAGCGTTCGATTTGATGCACAGTGGTGAAAGTATTCGATCGGTGATCATTCATTAAGGAATCGCTAAAAAATGAGAGAGATTGAAAGTATCAGGGAAAGCGGTGGCTATTTAAATCGCTATGTGCATGATTCGAAAGTCTGTCAATGCGAGATGACTTTTTCGGTATACCTGCCGCCGCAGGCCGAAAACGATAAAGTGCCCGCCCTATACTGGTTGTCAGGCCTTACCTGTACCGATGACAATGCTCGCACTAAAGCCGGTGCACAGCGTTTTGCTGCGGAATATGGTATCGCTGTCGTATTTCCAGACACCAGTCCACGCGGCGAACAAGTTGATGATCAAGCCGATCGATACGACCTGGGGCAAGGTGCCGGATTTTATGTCAATGCAACTAGAACGCCTTGGTCGAGGCACTTTCAGATGTACGACTATGTTACCGACGAGTTACCTGGACTAATCGAGCAAAAATTGCCCCTGATACCCGGTGTTAAATCGATTAGTGGGCATTCGATGGGCGGGCACGGGGCATTGATTTGCGCACTCAAGAATCCAGATTCATTTCGCTCGGTCTCCGCATTTTCACCTATTGTAAATCCGGTGGACTGTGCCTGGGGACAGGGTTGTTTTGGATTATACCTGGGCGATGAACGGGCGGAATGGGAAGCTTACGATGCCACCTGCCTGATTAACAGCGGTGCAAGGGTGGGGGATATTCTGATCGATCAGGGCGACGCCGACGAGTTTCTACACGAGGGGCAATTATTGCCCGAGAACCTGCAGGCGGCCTGCGATGCTAATGGCCAGCCCTGCACTATCCGTATGCAGGATGGGTACGATCATAGTTACCACTTTATCGCGAGTTTCATCGGCGAGCATATCGAATATCACGCTGGTTATTTGAAGCCTTAAATTGCGATACGTCGGTTGCGGTTTGTTGAGATCTCTTTAAGTTGCCTGAATATATTTTCTTGCCCGTGTTCAGTTCGCCCCTGATAAAGTAAAAAATTCGCTTGGCCTGGAGTCGACTCCAGCTGATAAACTGTATCCAGATTAAGTGTCCAAAAGTGTAATTTGATTCTGGAGTGGATTTCGATGAACCAACGTTTGTTCAAATGCCGGTGTATAAGAAGCGCAGCCTGGATACTTTTGGGCGCAAGCCTGTTGATTACTGCCTACAATGGTGTTGTTTTGGCTCATGATCCGGTGTTCGGTATTGGACCACACGTCCTATTTAAAGAAGGGTTTGAAATTTCCATCGTCGTGGCGAGGGAAAAAGCAGGCATGGAAAAAGAATCTGAATTGGGTCTCGAATTTGTATATGGAATTACCGGTGACTGGTCTGCAGGTTTAGAAATACCCTATTCGGACAAGGACGAGGGGGTGAAATCCTCGCGTGGAGTGTCTGATATTCAGTTATTTACCAAGTACCGATTCTGGCGCGAAGATTCGCTGGGCTTGCAGAAATCCGCGGCCGTGATGTTGGCCGTCAATCTGCAAAATGGTGACGATAAGACGGACCCACCTTTGGGAAATGGCGCTACGGATGTAATTGCTGGTCTGACCTATGGGTACGAAAGCCTCAAGTGGTATCGTTGGGCCAGTGTGCGTTATCTAGTGCCTGGCGAAAATAATAGCGGACTCCGTTTAGGCGACAAATGGCGGGTGGATTTTGCCGGCGGCTGGCGTCCCGGAGAACCCGAATATCGGGCACCAGATACCGTCTGGTTGCTGGAACTCAATGGTGAATTTATCGACAGGGCCGAACTGAATGGAAACAGTATAGTCAATACTGGAGGAATCGAGTGGTTTGTCTCCCCTGGTATCTTCTGGACGACGCGTAATTTCGCCATAAAAGCTGGTATACAACTACCTGTTGCCAGCGATCTGAATGGCAGCCAGGACGAATCCGACACTCGATTCAAGGCCTCGTTTGAATGGCATTTGTAGGCCTTTTTTAATTTACCCGGAGCTTATCGCATGAGGATAATCCAGTTTGTATTAATTATTACTCTGGTCGGCACTGGTTATAGTTTTGCCGCCGGTACCCGTTACGAGCTGCGAGTGGATGGGCTCGCCTGCCCGTTCTGCGCCTACGGCATCGAAAAGACGTTCATTCAAACCGAGGGTGTGGAAAGTGTTGAAATCGACATCAAAAACGGTCTGGTGATCGTTAACACGGTCGAAGGCATAAAATTCAGTGAAGACAAATTAATTACCATTATCGATGACACCGGCTTTACGATGAAAAGCATGAGCGTTAAACCTCGATAAGGGGAAGATGATGGTCTGGGTGAAACGAATATCGTTATTGATATTGACTCTGGCTGTTTTTATTGTCGGGGTGACCTACCTGTTCTGGATGCCATCGCCACAGGAAGCACCTTACCAACTGGTTAAAACGTGGGGTGGAAAGGGTGAAAAACCGGGGCAGTTCAACGAGCCAACCGGTATAGCCTTAGCAGGCAATGAAATATTTGTCAGTGACTCGCGAAATACGCGCATTCAGGTATTCGACCTCGACGGAAATTTCAAACGCATGTTCGGCGAACAGGGAGACGCTCCCGGCCAATTGAATAGACCAATGAATTTGACGATTGCCGGTGACGAACTTTACGTCGCCGAATTCTTTAACGACCGGATACAGGTATATGGACTCGATGGCAAGTTTCGCCGCAGTATCGGTAAGGCGGGGAGCGCAGGCGGCGAAATGAGCGCACCCGGCGGCGTGGCCGTTAATGCCGATGGCGAATTGTTTGTAGCCGATTTTTTCAATCAACGAGTTCAGCAATTGGCTGCCGACGGACGCTTCATACGCCAATGGGGCACGACTAAAAAAACGGGGGTGCTTGATGGCAGGTTGAACTATCCAACCGATGTGGCGATCAATAGTGAAGGCGTTCTATATATTGCCGATGGGTACAATGACCGGATCCTGGCATTTGGTCCCGATGGCGAGTTGTTGCACCGATGGGGAGGACCTTTTGCGATGAATATTTTTGGCCCTTTTAATAGCTGGTTCGCAACTGTCACCGGTATTTCTATCGGTCCGCGCGGTGATGTTTTTGTTGCAGATTTTTATAATGACCGAGTACAGAAATTTAGCGCAGAGGGTGAATTTATCAATGCCTTCGGCATCGAAAGTACGGCACCAACCCACACCGCAATTGCGGTCGTCGAGGCCGACGATGGCAGTGTTTTTGTCGCAGATTATGCCAATCATCAGGTACAAAAATGGCAGCCCGGGGAGTAATCGACATGAGGAGTGATACGCTTTCGAACAGTTACCGCATTGGGCACATCAGCAAAAAGCTTGGGCTTACCGTCGATACGTTACGCTACTACGAAAAAATTGGCCTGCTGCCGCGCGTTTATCGTACGGCAGCGGGCATTCGAAATTACCATGATAACGACATTTCTCGACTCAGATTTATCCAACGCGCGCAGAAGATGGACTTCACCCTGGCTGAAATTAGCGAACTCTTACAAATGCGGGAAGATCCACAACACGCCCGGCAAGAGGTACATGAGCTCACGCTCAAAAAGTTGGTAAAGATAGAAGGCCGTCTACAGGATCTCACCGCCTTGCGTGACGAACTAATCCAGCTAACTAATTTGTGTGCCAGCACTGAAAAAGGCTGCCCAATTATAGAGGGTTTCGAAAATAGCTAAAGACAGGCCCAATTAATCCTTGATCTTCCAGCTACTGGAAGCTGTATAAGTGAGAATTATGAATGACAGGCACTTAAATGACGGTACAGGCAGCCAATATTCCATAGGCAAAGCTGCAACCGCTTCGGGCTTGACTACCAAAGCTATCCGCTACTACGAGCAGATCGGCCTGATCCCCAAAGCACCTCGGCGCAACAAAGAGAGCGCCCCGCACACCGGTGGCGATCGAGTCTATGGCGATGCCGATATTGCGCGCTTGCGCTTTATCCACCACGCTCGCCTGGTAGATCTGAGCCTGGCCGACATCGGTGAACTGGTGACAATAGCCGACCAGGCAGGTTGCCCCAGTGGGCATCCGCGCTACGGCGATGTATTAAAACAGCATTTACGCAACATCGACGAGCGCATTAATCACTTGCTCGGGCTTCGCCAATCGGTGGCGAAACTATTGCATCCTTCCCAAACCCTGGATAGCGACGATTGTACCTGGACCACCTGCGACTGCATGCTGGCGGGACCGTCACCAATTGGAATCGAAATCGAAATAAGCCAACCTCGAACTTAATTATGAATCGCCGTGAAAACGGCAGGGGGATAATCGAATGTGTGAATATTGCGGATGTGGACAGGACACATTTATTCGCTGGCCGGTGGCCGGACGGGTGGCGAACAGTAGCCTGGGAGGCATTCCTGTGGTAGCCGTTGCCAAATCGCGCAACGTTCGCGTAGATGCACAGTATAACTCGACTCGCGGTGAGGAGCTAAGAACCTTCAGAACTGTTGATCGCCGAATTGAATATCTCGGTTAGATTCAAAATGATCGTAGCATCCGCTCTGGCCGCCCTCATGGCGGGCATCGGCGCATGGTACTTCGTCGGCAGGGTTGAGTGTGTTGCCTGGGAAAAGCAACATCTGCCTGGTATCGAAGCGGGTAAGCAGTACTTGTACGTCGCCATGGGGGAATGTGACAGCGTACTGGCTATCGACCCGACCACGCAGACTGTCGCCGCTTATACGAGCCTTGAGGGACGGTTTCCCCATGGATTGATCTACGATCCGGGACGCAATTTGGTGTATGTGGTGAATGAAAAATCCGACGACATGACCGTGCTGGGCCTGCCCGAATTTTCACCACGCGCCCGCGTCGAAGTGGGCGATTTTCCGGTCGATGTCACACTGATGTCAGGCAGTATCCTGATTACAAATTATTCCGGAGATTCGGTGTCGGTGGTCGATCCAGTCACGTTCAAAGTGGTGCGGGAGCTAGACAGCGAGGCGGCCACTCACTTCGCAGTATCGATGGACCGGAAATACACCTATTTCAGTAATTGGAGCGACGATACTGTCTCGGTGCTGGATTCAAGCCTCGAGGCTGTGGTGGCCGTGATCGACACTGGCAAAAGACCCAACCATCTCACTTTCAGCCGGGATGGTAATTTCGTCTACGTGACCAATTACAAAGGAGATTCGGTTACTGTTATCGACCACCGCGCACGGCGTGCCATCGCCGAAATTCCGGTGGGTAAACGCCCGATGACCCCGATCACCACGGCGGATCGGCTGTATGTCTCGAATATCGAGTCAGGCACGATTTCGGTGATAGACATTGACAGTAACCAGGTGTTAACTGAAATAATTACCGGGGGAAATCCGCAGCATATGGCGATCATGGGGAAATTGCTGTACGTTACCAATCCGGACCTCGAGCAGATTCAGGTGATCGATTTATCCCAGAAGCAAGTGGTCGGGAATATTTTCACAGGTCCTTCGCCACAGCAGATAAGCCCTCGATATCTGAATCAGGTTCCATCGTACTAATACACGAGATTGAACATGCCAATCTGGTTCAAACACAGTTTCTATAATGTCTGGCGGAAACCATTCCGAACAGCACTGGTAGTCCTGTTTCTGTCTCTGGTTGTCGGCCTGTTTACGGTGATGGCCACGGTCAACCACCTGGCCAGTAAGCAATTTGAAGCACTTGAGGGTACTTTGGAAAGCACCATCGAGCTGCGCCCGATCGGATCGCTCGGTCTGGGCGGCACTCGTTCGCAGCCGCTGCCATTCGCGCTGGTAGACGAGATCCAGCAAATGGGTGCCGGACTGCGGATCAACCCCTACCTGATCCGTCGCGAGTTTCAGGGCCAAACGACGACCTTCTTCGTCGGTACGCCTCCGAGTGCGCCGCTACTGGCAGTGGGCGACCCCGAGCCGATGGACGGGCGCATCATCGCCGGCCGAGTCTTTGATATCACCGATGGCGATACCCCATTAGCCGTGATAGGGCTGGAAGTCGCCAGTCGCTATGGTATCGAAGCGCAACAACTGGGCCAGGATACGAAGCTTAATATTAAAGGGCGAGACTGGCGGGTAATCGGTATATTCGATGGCGGTAATGGTTTTACCAACAATCAGTTATTCCTCAGCATGACAGCGATGCGCGATGCGTTCCAGGCGCAGGGCCTGTCGCGCGTGGTGATTCAGGCACCGTCTGCTGCACGCGGTATTGAGGTTGCCGAGCAGTTGGCGATCCGACTCTCCGGTCAGGCCGATGTGGTGACCAATCGACCGGCGGTGGCTCTTGCTCAGGCCTCACTGGCGGGTATTAGTAGTGCGACCCGTACTGGGGCTTTCGTATTTTTTATAGTAGGCGCGTTGGTAGTGATGGGGGCCATGGTATTGACCTTCCGTGATCAGCTACATGAGATTGGCATCGAGAAGGCCCTCGGCGCTTCCAATGCAATTCTCGCGCGTCGGCTGCTGACCGAATCGGTGCTGCTCACCGCCAGCGGCGGGTTGGGGGGACTGGTGGTGGCCTGGTTTGGCCTGTCCGTTTATGCGCGCAGCTGGACCAGTATAAAATTCGGCCTGATCGAGTCACCCTTGTCACTCCCTGCGGCTATTAGCATCCTGCTGGTCTGCATCGCGCTCGGGGCGCTGGGCAGCCTGTACCCGATTCTTCGCAGCCGCCACCTCGATCCACTCACCATCCTGCGTGAGGAGTAAGACTTTGCCGATTCAGCGTTTCCTGTTCCGTTATGCCTGGCGTAACCTCTGGCGAGTTCCTGGGCGCACCCTGTTGGTGCTGGCGCTGACTGGCCCCGTGTTCCTCTCGCTGTTATTGATGCTGGCCAATTCTGATGCGCTGGAAGGCCAGATCGATCGTCTGGAATCCGAAACGGCTACCCTGATTCAATTGCGCGGACGTTCAACTTTCGGACACATTAATCAGGCTGGGGGATTGAATAAACTGATGCCGGCCAGTATCGAATCTGCTCTCGTTCGACTCCCCCATGTCATTCGCGTGGAACCCTACCTGGTGGCGATCGAACCTATTGCAGGCTACTACATGACATTACACATCGGCGTACGACCGGGGGATGCGCAACGCCTGGCTACGCACGGTGAAGTTGGTGGCGTGGACCTGGTGGCCGGACGTAATTTCACCTCGGCAGATGATGGCGACGACGTCGCTTTGCTTGGCCTGGACTACGCCAGGAAAATGGGTATTACGCTCGACAATTTCCGACCCGGCGAGTCGATGTTCATCAAAGATGTGCTACGCGACGGCGAGCCCGGCGTGATCAAGGTCGGCACGCGCAGCATCGGCGGACGCCCTTTTCGCATCGTCGGACTGTTCAGTAGCGGCTACAGCTTTGGTGATAATCAAATGTTCCTGCCCTACCGGACCTTCCAGCGCCATTACGGGGCCGAGGGGCGGGTCTCTAAATTCTTTCTTCGTGTCGACAAGGCCGTAAACGTCGATACCGTGACAGCGGCGATACGAAACCAATTTCCCGAACTAGATATCATCACCCGCGCAGACGGTGCCCGTTTCATTTCCTCGGCGCTTGGCACCATGCGCCGAATCGGTCGAATATGGCTAGGAGCGACAGTTCTGCTCGCTGGCGCGATGGTTTTGTTCGCGATGCTATTGGCTGCAGACGAGCGCATCCGCGAGCTAGGCACCCTCAAGGCTGTGGGCGCCTCGACGCCAAATCTGGCGATACTGTTGATCAGTGAATCTATGTTACTCGCTGGACTCGGTGCGACGCTCGGGGGCACGCTTTACGCGTTCTTTGGTGAGATCATTGGCCGCTCGTTTTTTAAGGCTACCTTTGGCGTTTATCTGCCGGGTCAATACGGGGACAGCCTGCTCGATAACATGCTGGTGAGTTACAGCCTGTCTCCTGGCTTAGTGATCGTGTTGGTGATCGCTACGACGCTGGTCGGTGGGCTTGGCAGCCTCTATGCACTCTACAAGGTGCACCGCTTAAGTCCGGTCGAAGCGCTGCGATCCTGATTATGGAGAACTCCTGATGTCCCAGTCAATTTTCGAAATGCGTGCAGTGATAAAGCGTTATGGCGTCGGTGTTACCCGCATCGAGGCGCTTCACATCGTCGAACTTGACGCCGCCGCAGGAGGCGTTATGGTGTTGGCGGGGCCGAGTGGCAGTGGCAAATCAACCTTACTGCACTTGATTGGCGGCATGGATCGAGCCAACTCTGGAGAGCTATACGTTGCGGGCAATAGCTTGCACAGTCTCAGTACTGCTGAACTGACGGTGTTTCGGCGGCACAAGGTAGGATTCGTGTTTCAGGCATTTAACCTGATGCCGAACCTGACAGCACTGGAGAACGTCATGTTAGCCGCGGAATTTGCCGGTCTGTCGAGTAAAGAGGCAAAACACCGGGCCAGTGCATTACTCGAACGAGTAGGGCTCACCAAGCGTGCCGATCATCGCCCCGGTCAGTTGAGTGGTGGCGAGCAGCAGCGTGTTGCTATCGCGCGGGCATTGGTCAACCGCCCGGCACTAGTCATCGCCGACGAACCCACCGGAAATCTGGACAGCAAAACCGGTGCCGCGATTATCGAGTTGCTGACTTCGTTGAAGGGTGAACAAAGTGTCATCATCGCCAGCCATGACGAACGTATCGCCGCCGCCGCAGACCGGGTTATTCACCTCGCCGACGGTCGCATTGAGCGGGACGAGGTCCCGGGGGGCGCCCCGCAAAAGGCTTCTGTTTAAGCGCGCATTTCCGATTACGGAACAAAATGGCGCCGGGAAATTTATCTATTTCAATTAAGTAAGGTCGGATTTTTAACTAGCCGCCTGCCTGTTGAGACTTTACGGGGTCAATGGAATCGGTCAGGGTGCCTTTATAAACCAGTGATTCCTGTAAAAAAAAGGAAATAAACTAGGCAGTTTAAGAATCTTTAATCCATTGGGCAGGTTGTATCGGGGCTTCGTGAGATCACCTTGCCTGCTAAAAACAAATTTCTTATTGCTTTAACCGAGACGGATAACCAGCCATTTCGGTAGCGAAGGTTAAGTCTTCTATATCGGTCCTGTCAGTGTCAAAGGTGACTTTTGCCCAGCCATCGCCACTACCTTCATATTTAGCAATAACTTCAGCAACCCCATCGACATTTTTCAATGCCATTTTGACGGTAATAGGGCACATACCGCAGGTCATTTTATCCACCGTTAAAGTGACTGTCTTCATTTCTCCAGCTAAAGCTGAAAAAGCGGGTAATAATATCGCGATCAGTAGCGCGGTCTTGAAATTCATTTATTTATCTCGGTTAACCCAGCAGATAGGGGCCGTAATAGGGAAAGGTAATCATCACCAGTATAAAAATGGAGACGCTCCAGAAAATAATACGTTGTTTTTTCAATGAATAGGGTAATTTGCGGGTCGTGCCGACTGCGCAGCTTTGTGGCACTAAATAAAGCTTCCTGAATGCCAGAGCCAAAAACACCAGAGTCAGGACAGCCAGGTAAGGTCGATAAGCTGTCATCGCGGTCAAGTTACCGATCCATGATCCCCCGATACCCAATGACAGCAGTAAAAATGGGCCGACACAGCAGGCGGAGGCACCAATTCCGGCCAGTAAACCACCCGCTATGGTCAATTTTGAGGTATTAATTGCTTGCTCAGCGGACGACGCAGTTTCCGCAACTAATTGCGTATTACCGAGTTGTTGAGAGGTTTGCATCTTTATCCCCGCTGTTAATTGTCTTTTAACGATAAACTCCGTACTATAGAACGGAGTCAATAAATTTGAGTTGTACCTGAAGTATAGGGCAACTGGGAATGTTTGACTGGCTGCTTGATCAAAAGGTTCAAAATTCGATAGGGAGTTGTTATATGAAAAAAAACGGGACCACGATTAGCAAAGCTGCACAACGCGCCGGGGTTGGCATAGAAACTATCCGCTACTATCAACGACTTGGTTTGATAGAAGAACCAGGTAAACCAGTTGAGGGTTATCGTCTTTACCCAGAGCATACTATTGACCAAATACGATTCATCAAACGTGCCCAGACGCTGGGCTTCACCTTGAAAGAAGCAAAAGTTCTAGGCGAACTGGGTGAAGAGAAATGTTTAGAAACCCGAGACCTGGCCGGGTTAAAACTGGAATTGGTGCAAAGCAAGATCCGGGATTTAAAATTTATTGAACACAATCTCAATGACTTGATTCAGCACTGTGATACCCGCAGGAAGGATGAAGCCTGCCCGATTTACTATTCAATCTCGAAACAGTAATAATCCAGGATAAAATTCCCCTATTGACTCCGTACTCTAATACGGAGTTTACAGTTCAACCCATAGTCCCTATCAATTGGGTTGAACACCATGCGGAATCTAGAATTAAGTATCAGCGGCATGACCTGTGACCACTGTGCCAGCAAAGCGGAGCAGTCGCTGAACCAGCTGCCTGGTGTCGAGGCGACTGTGTCTTATGAAAACCAGCAGGCAAATATTACATCGAACGGCCAGACTAGTATCGATGCGATGCTCAGGGCGGTTGAGGATAAAGGCTATGGTGCCAGTGTCGTCGATAGTGATCAGTCGGTCAGGCCTGAAAAGACATCCACCAAATTACACATCGCGATAATTGGTACCGGTTCGGGTGCCTTCGCAGCAGCGATCAAGGCAGCCGAGAACGATGCGCAGGTGACGATGATAGAGCGCCAGGACGCTATCGGCGGCTGCTGTGTTAATGTCGGCTGTGTGCCTTCTAAAATTATGATTCGCGCTGCGGAACTGGCGCAACAGCAGAGATCGAATCCTTTCGATGGGCTTGCTGATCATGAACCGGGCATCGATCGAGCCGCATTATTAAAACAGCAGATTTCGCTGGTAGAAGATCTGCGTAGTGCCAAATATGAAAGCATTCTCGAAAACAATCCATCGATCAGCCTGATTAAAGGCCAGGCCCGCTTCAGTGGATCGGATACCCTGATTATCAGCAAGGATGATGGCAGTGAAAAGGTCATACAGGCAGATCGTATAATGATCGCGAGTGGGGCGGCGCCAGCTATTCCGCCTGTTCCGGGTTTGACTGAAACACCTTACTGGACATCCACCGAGGCACTTTTTGCCGAACATATTCCCGGCCACTTAATCGTGATTGGTTCTTCGGTGGTCGCGGTAGAAATCGCCCAGGCCTATCGACGCCTCGGTGCCGAAGTTACGATGCTCGCGAGAAATAAATTACTCTTTAATGAGGATGCGATTTTGGGTGACCGACTCGCGCAATCGTTCGAGCACGAAGGTATCAAGGTTTATAATCAGACGCAGGCCTCACGGGTCGATTTTAATGACGATGCTTTTACCGTAGAAACGGATCACGGTACCCTCAAAGGCGACAAATTGTTGATTGCCACTGGCCGATCTCCGAATACAGTTGAACTCGGTTTACAGGCTATAGGTGTTGACACCCTCGATAATGGCGCGATAGTGGTGGATGATCATATGCGTACCTCGATAGAGCATATTTATGCGGCAGGCGACTGTAGTAACCAGCCACAGTTTGTTTACGTCGCTGCGGCAGCGGGTACTCGTGCGGCGGTCAACATGACCGGTGGTGAGGCAGCTTTGGATTTATCCAGCATGCCAGCAGTCATCTTTACAGACCCCCAGGTCGCGACAGTCGGGCTTTCGGAGGAGCGGGCACAGGCTCTTAACATCGAAACCGATAGCCGAACACTAGAGCTGGAAAATGTCCCCCGGGCACTGGTGAATTTCGACACCGATGGATTTATAAAACTGGTCATGGAAGCCAGCTCGGGACGGTTAATTGGAGTGCAAATACTGGCCTCCAGTGCGGGTGAAATAATCCAGACTGCGGTATTGGCAATCCATAACAGAATGACAGTCGACCAGCTTGCTGCCCAGTTATTTCCGTATCTGACGATGGTCGAAGGTATGAAACTATGTGCTCAGACATTCCGTAGGGATGTTTCCCAGCTTTCGTGTTGTGCTGGTTGATCTATCGTGATGGATATATTTGTATTTCTTTTTACCGGTGCTACCAGGTTTCCCTGTGGCGAATCGTGGTTTAAGCAGATTGGTTCAGTGGAGGTATAGTATGAATAACAATAACCTGCTTCGTAATGGCATTGTCGGATCGGTAATCGCCGCGCTGTGTTGCTTTACGCCTGCTCTAGTGATTATCCTGGGATTTGTTGGCCTGTCGGCAATCATCGGTGGCCTCGACTACATCCTTTTCCCAATGTTGTTTGCGTCGCTTGGTATGATCAGTTATGCGCTTTATCTACGCTCAGGCAACAAGGGTTCGTCGCCAAAGATCATCATAATAGTGCTTGTCGTAATGCTTTCTGCCTTACTCCTTTGGCTTGAATTCAAATATGCGCTGAGGATTTCCATTGCCGCTGTAGCTGTAGTAGCCGCTTACGGGTTTTATTTGCGTAAATCAGCGAATACGCCTGCGCCCTGAAATTAAAAAATATACTAGTCTGGTCATGTGTGCAGCCCTACATTTCAAAGTCTCGTTATACCTCGCTGAATTCATAATCCGGCTCACCGTGAAAGCTTCCTCAACGGAGAACAGGATTGTACGGTCAGTCTCAAATACCCATGCTGCTTCTTCCCGGTCACATCATATATACCTTTAGCCTGACAGGGTGGGCATACAAGTTGTGCCTGGAGCGTCGGTTGATTTGCGCATGGCTGGACAATCGATGGGCTTACTTGCTGTCTTCCACCACAGTGGAGAACTCATTTGTTGCAATAACCGATCATGATCGTGGAAAGCGTATCGGTGCTGCTGTTTTCGTAAGAATCCCCAGGATTTAGTTTTTGGGCCGTGTACGAAAAGGGTCCAGACTTCACGATTTCCAATCAAATTAATGCGGTGGAAAGCCGAGCCACCGATCCAGTTCAGGTGGCCAGCGCCTATGCGTCTGGTCATTAATTCATGGTTACCCAGCGCATTGGCCATACGAACTTCCTCGTACTCGCCGCTCAAGACCAACGAGACCGCTCTGTTCCAGGGATGATTGTGCAGACCGCGACCCGGGTCGCTGGCGACGAACCTGTGTAGATAGGCATGATAACCAAAAGGCAGTCGGAATAGATGGTAGCGCTCCAGATAGGGTGACTGGTTGGGCCCATTGATAATCCGGCAGCGGCAAAAAGCCGTGGCTTTAAATAGGAGATGGCTAAGCAGTGGCATGGTATTTCTCTGTTTTGAACTAGTCGTGGTATTATCCATAGTCACTAGCTCACAAGGTGAGCCATCCAGATTAAATAGCCATGGATCGAACCGAACGTTTTCATATTATCGACCAGATGCTGACCAGTCGGAAGGTGGTTACGCGGGCCCAGTTTCTGGATGCTCTCGAAGTCTCACCCGCTACATTTAAGCGTGATCTGGAGTATATGCGTGACCGGCTGGCCGCTCCTATCGTTTGGGATCGTGAACGTTTTGGCTATTGCTACGATTTCAGTGAACCCGGTTCAGAGCAGTACCAGTTGCCGGGCCTGTGGTTCAACACCAGCGAGATTCAGGCCTTGTTGAGCATGGACACGCTGTTGGAAAATCTGCAACCCGGGGTACTGACAAACCATATCAAACCCCTGCGCTCGCGCATTCGAATGTTGCTCGATGATGGCGATCACAGCGTCGATGAAATTGCGAAACGCATTCGCATTCTACCCGCCACAGCGAAAACCTATAACAGTGATTATTTCCAGCTCATCACCCGTGCTTTGCTTACCCGTAAACGCCTGTCTTTGGATTATTACAATCGATCGGACGATAGTGAAACCAGTCGAGAGATCTCACCGCAGCGGTTAATTTATTATCGGGATAACTGGTATCTCGATAGCTGGTGTCATTTGAGAAAAGCATTGCGCAGTTTTTCGATCGATGCGATTTTGCAACTGGAGGTCGGCCAGGAAGTTGCTATTGATATTGACGAAGATATTCTCGATCGAGAACTCGAAAGTGGATATGGAATTTTTTCGGGGGTCAAAACCAGGGAAGCAGTATTGCGCTTTAGTCCGGAGCTGGCTCGATGGGTATCACGCGAGCAATGGCATCCGAAGCAAAAAGGCGAATACGATGAATCTGGATTCTACCTGCTGCGAATACCCTATAGTCAGGACACCGAGTTGGTCATGGATATTCTCCGCCATGGTGCCGACGTGGAAGTATTGCAACCGCAGCAATTGCGGCAAAAGGTAATCGATCGCATTGAGGAAATGCGTGAATTGTATTAGTGTCAGTCCACATACAGGGTAGAATGATAATTGAATTTCTTTGATTTGATGCCTGCTGCCCCGGGTGAAAGTCCAAAAAACACGCTGTGCCGAAGCGTCGGACCGTCCCCTCCTTGGGCGCTCGGATCCGGGGCGCCGGACCGTCGGTACGCCGCTTCGATTCATCCCTGAAAAATACGGTTTTTCGGGCTTTCACCCGAGGCAGCCTCACTATCACCCAAGATCGATTTCGATATTATCGAGCAATCGGGTTTCTCCGAGGCGAGCGGTCACCAGGATAACCAGTCGTCTGTCTTCGGGAGAGGCCGGTTCCAGTGTCTCGACATTACAAACGCAAAAATAATCGGTTTCGAAACCAGCCTGATTGAGTCGTTCGATCGCCCGTTGCTCTAGCTTATCAAAGGTGTTTTCACCTGCGGTGATGCTGGCAGCCGATTCTTTGAGAGTTCGATTAATCAGTGACGCCAGTTCTTTTTGATCGTCGCTTAAATATTGGTTGCGCGAACTGGTGGCAAGGCCGTTGGGCTCGCGCGTAGTTTCAGCCCCTATGATATCGACCTCCAGATTGAGATCCTCCACCATTTTACTGATCACACGATATTGTTGAAAATCTTTTTTGCCAAATATGGAAACGTCGGGCCTTACGATATTCAAAAGCTTTAACACGATAGTGGCTACCCCGGTAAAATGACCGGGTCGATGCGCACCTTCAAAAATTCCAGTCAGGTCGGTCACCTGAACCTGGGTAATTTTTTCCAGCCCGTCAGGGTACAGTTCAGAAGCCGCCGGCAAATAGATCAGGTCGCAACCAATTGCTTCGAGTTGAACGATGTCTCGTTCCAGGGTTCGAGGATAGTGGTTAAAATCTTCATTGGGCCCGAATTGCATTGGATTCACAAAGATACTGCAAATAGTATGATCGCAAAGCGACTGACCTTTCTCGATCAGCGATATATGGCCCTGGTGCAGGTTTCCCATGGTCGGAATGAATGCAATCGATTTACCATGGTTCTTCCAGTGCTGGATGTACTGTCGCAGCTCAATTACCGATGTGGCCTGGTACACAGGGAGTCCGTAGGGTTTTAAAAACTATGTGACTGGTCGGGAAACTGCCCTCGCTTCACTTCAGTGACATAGCGGCTGACAGCGGCCTGAATACTAGGTTGACCCTGCATAAAATTCTTCGAAAATTTCGGTTTCTTACCGTCGGTTACATTCAATATATCCTGTAACACAAGAATCTGACCATCGACATCGATACCCGCGCCGATGCCAATAACCGGAATTTCCAGCGCCTGGGTAATTTCTGCGGCTAATGTAGCCGGTACGCATTCGAGTAATAACAAGTCTGCCCCGGCCTGTTGTAGGTCGCTGGCAGTTTTGAGCATTTGCTGGGCGGCACTTTTGGCCTTGCCCTGAACCCGATAGCCCCCCATCTTGTGTACCATCTGTGGCTGTAATCCCAAATGCGCGCAGCTGGCAATGCCGAATCGTGACAACATTTCGACAGTCTTGAGCTGGGTGATTCCACCTTCGAGCTTAACTACCTGTGCCTGGGTTCCCTTGAGCAATTCGCTTGCGTTATCCAAAGCCTGTTGCGGCGAGTTCAAGGAACCAAAAGGCATGTCGAGCATCAGCATCGCATTTTCCAGTCCGGCATTAACGATGGTTCCATGATATTCGATATCGGCCAGCGTAACCGGGATGGTGGTATCATGCCCCTGTATCACCATGCCCAAAGAGTCTCCGACCAGAACGACTTCCACGCCGCTCTGTTCGACCAGCCGGGCAAAGCTATAGTCGTAGGCAGTCAGGCAGGCAAACTTCTCCCCTTTTTGCTTGAGCTTTTTCAGGTAGGGAACCGTGATCTTGTTTTCCAGTGGCCTGGGTAAA
Organism: Pseudomonadota bacterium; assembly: GCA_022566015.1. Lineage (GTDB taxonomy): Bacteria > Pseudomonadota > Gammaproteobacteria. The sequence goes on from JADFJT010000008.1 coordinate 24,817, forward strand.
TACATAACTACCTATTTCGGCTAAAGGTCAAATGATGACCGATTGAAATAATGCCGTCCAGAGCGGATGTTGATTATTTTATCAAGCAAATCTTGAAATTCATCAACATTATCGATCAGATCAACGGACTGAGTGTTTACAGTAAGCAAAGGACTTTCATCATAATCATAAAAGAACCGTGTGTAAGAATCGCACAATCGACTCAGGTAATCGCCACGAATTTGCTGTTCGTAAGTTATGCCGCGTTTCGCAATTCGTGCGCGTAATACCTCTGGCGGAGCCTGTAAGTAAATGACCAGATCGGGGCGGGGCGCATCGACAGTCATGTGTTGGTAAATTTGCTGGTAAAGATTTAATTCGTTGGCATTTAATGTAATCTCGGCGAATAAACGATCCTTCTCCATCATGAAATCGGCGATATACGAGCTTTTGAATAGATCGATCTGGCGAAAATTTTGTACCTGCTGTGAGCGTTGCAAAAGAAAATGTAGCTGTGTCGAGAGTGCGAACTGCCGAGGATTCTGATAAAACTGGGAAATAAATGGATTTTCTTCGGCTTTTTCCAGCAACAGCTCGCTGCCCAGTCTGTCGCCTAATTTTCTCACCAGACTGGTTTTGCCAACACCTATGGGGCCCTCGATAACGATGTATCGGTGCGGGTTAAGCACTTCGGTATCAACAGTCAATTTTACTGATCTCGATTACTGGCGCACTATCGACCAGGTGCTGTAGGTCACCCAGTCCAGGGATTTGGATATCACCTGCGATTTCCATCAAGGGTTGCAATACAAATAAGCGGTTGGCCATTTCGGGATGCGGCACGCTGAGTTGACCGTTGTCGATTGTGTGTTCGCCGTAGAGAATGATATCCAGATCCAATGTGCGTGGCGCCCATTTTAGAGCGGGGTCACGTCGACGGTAAAACGCATCTTCGATGGACTGTAATTCCAGCAATAGCGCCGTAGGCTGCAGGCTGGTTTCGATGCCCGCAATCGCGTTGATAAAATCGTCCTGGGGAATGTCGCTTATCGGTTCAGACTGATATAGAGATGAGTATTTTTTTACCTGACTGTCTGGAATGTGATCGAGGCAAATTAATGCATCTCGCACAATCGAAACCGGATCGCCCAGATTACTGCCGATACCCACATAAGCCAGCACTCTTTGAATGTTATAATGCACCGGCTCAGTTCGCCTGCCTCTTTCGTACCCGGCGCTTTCTACGGGGTTCGTGCTGAGTGTGCTGCTTTTCACTCCTTTGGTGGGATTGCTGAAAATTGGTCCACCATTGGCAAAGTTTGACAGGTACCAGACCAACCATAGACTGGATGCACATAAAATCGTAGGCTGCCCGAAACCACGGATGCGCGGCTAAACGATTGGGTTGTTTACCTTTTGTACGCTCAAATTTTGGTTGCGCAGTCCAGATATCTCTGGCCATTTGACTGAACCGCCGGGGAATAGCTATATGCTTTACCTGTCGGCTCATCACATCACTACCCGCTTGAAACAGGGCGGGGATAATTTTTAATTGATCCGATTCTAAGGCCGTCGCCTGCTGGCTTACCGCTGGCCATAATAATATTGCGAAGATAAATGCCGGGGAGACATGCTGATCATTATTAATACGTATATCGGTATTGACCAGCGCCTGGTCAATAAAATCCAGCATCGCCTCAGCGGGTTCTTTGCCTAGTATTTCATCGAGGGCGGGAAACAGGTATTGCAGTAACTGGTAATGTCGCAGTAATGCAAACACACCTGACGCATTGCCCGAATGAAACAGTTTCAATGTTTCATCAAACAATCTCGCGGGTGGAATATCGTGTAGCAAATGCCCACATTCGAAAATGGCTCTGGCCGATTCCTGTTCGATTTTAAAATCGAGTTTAGCTGCAAATCGTATCGCGCGTAACATACGAACAGGGTCTTCCTGGTACCGGGTGTTGGGATCGCCAATCAAGCGTAGGGAGCGAGATTCGATATCCGCGAGTCCCTGTGTATAGTCGAGGATCGAATAATTTTCGATGTCGTAATAAAGCGCGTTTGCGGTGAAGTCCCGACGTAATGCATCGTCCGCGATATCGCCAAAGGTATTGTCACGCAGGATTCGACCTTGAGAACTTAATTCGTTTCGCGGTGAGTCAGCAACGTGACTGCGAAACGTCGCTACTTCGATGATTTCACGTCCAAATCTAATGTGCACCAGACGGAATCGACGTCCAATGATTCGGCTATTTTTGAACAGTGCACGTAGCTGTTCAGGTGTCGCATTGGTCGCAATATCGAAGTCTTTGGGTTGTCTATTTAGCAATAGGTCTCGAACTCCCCCACCAACCAGACAAGCCCGGTAACCCGAACTAGTCAGACGATACAATACTTTGAGTGCGGCCTCTGAAATCGATTTTCGTGATACGTTGTGTTGGTCTCGGGGGATTATCGTTAACTTGCCTGGATCAGCCTCTTTTATATTCACCGGGTCGAATTAATCTTAAGGAATGGTTTCATCATAGCATTTCGTTACCTGAATGTAGTCTGTAGGGTCGAATTAATTCGACCTTATCTAATCGGGGGAAGAACCAGTCAGATTATTAATCGGTTTCCAGGAACTCCCAACGTTCGAACAAATCGTTCAAAGATCTTTCATGGCTGCTCAGTTGTTCCTGCAGGCCCTGAATCGTTTGTTGATCCTGTTGGTAAAATTCGGGTTCGGCGAATTGTAGATGAAACTCGGCGATTTTGGCTTCGAGTTTCTCTATTTTAGCGGGCAATGTTTTTAATTCTTTCTGTGCCCCCTGGCTGATACTCGATGTCCTCACTTGCGGAGGAGACTTATTCGGCGATATTTCGGTATTCGCTGGAGTTGATTTTTCAGATTGCTGTCGCAGCATGTCTTCGTACCCACCGACGTATTCAGTTACTTTTCCTGGGGACTCAAAAACCAGTGTACTCGTGACTATATGGTCGATAAAACTTCGGTCGTGACTAACGAGCAACAGTGTTCCCTTAAACTCGACTAGCAGTTCTTCGAGCAACTCCAGGGTTTCCATATCGAGGTCGTTAGTGGGCTCGTCCATAATTAAAACATTGAAAGACCGGGTGAATAATCTGGCTAGCAGGAGTCGATTTCGTTCACCACCGGAAAGTGCTTTTGCCGGCATGTTGATTTTCTTTTCACTAAACAGAAAATCTTTCAGATAACTGATGATGTGTTTTGGCCGACCGTTAATGGTGATCGTATCGGCGCCATCAGCGATATTATCGCGTACACTTTTTTCCAGATCGATGTTTTCTCGGTGCTGATCGAAGTAAGCAATCTCAAGTTTAGTTCCGAGATTTATATGCCCCTGTTGTGGCGTGAGTTGCCCCAGAAGTAGCTGTATCAGCGTTGATTTTCCACAACCATTCGGACCAATAATTCCGATTTTTTCGCCACGTAATATTTTGCAGCTAAAATTACTGACGATGGGTTTGTCGGGCCACTGAAACGAAACCTCTTCGGCGTTCATCACTATCTTTCCAGAAAGCTCTGATTTTTGTTGCGCCAGTTTTATCCGTCCCATTAATTCTCGGCGTTGCATTCGTTCCTCGCGCAGCTTTTTGAGTGCGCGGACACGGCCTTCGTTGCGGGTTCTTCTCGCCTTGATACCTTGCCGAATCCAAACTTCCTCCTTCGCCAGTTTCTTGTCAAATAATGAATTATGGGTTACTTCGATGTCGAGTTGAGACTGTTTTGCCTGTAGGTATTTTTCGTAGCTGCCCGGCCAACTAGTCAAATTGCCACGGTCGAGATCGATGATCCGAGTAGCGAGTGTTTGCAGGAAGGACCGATCATGGGTGATAAACAACAGGCTGCCCCTGAATTGAAGCAGGAAATCTTCAAGCCAGAGTATCGAGTCAATGTCCAGATGGTTGGTCGGTTCGTCGAGTAGCAGCAGGTCCGGGTCGACTACTAGTGCCTGTCCAAGTAAAGCGCGTCGTTTCATTCCACCGGACAGCTGGTCAAAAGGCGTGTCTGAGGGTAAATCAAGCAGTGATAGGGTAGTGGCGATTCGATTTTCCAGATTCCATGCATTGTTGGCCTCGATGATGTCCTGCAATTTCTGCAAACGAGGTAATACGCTCGCGTCATTGCTTGCTTCAAGAGTCAGGTGATGCCAGTCGGTAAATACACTGGCCAGGGAGCCGATGCCGGCGGCAATACAATCGTAGACACTTCCCTGCATATCTGCAGGTACTTCCTGCTTGAGCTCGGCGATACGAATATTCTTTGAATAACTGATGGTGCCTTCATCGGGGACTAACTGTCCGGAGATTATATTCAGTAATGTTGATTTGCCTGCACCGTTTCTACCGACCAGACAAATCCGTTCCCCGGTTTCAATTGTCAGACTAGTATTATCGAGCAATGGCTGGTCGCCGTAGCTAAGGTACAGGTTTATCGTGTTGACGAGATTCATCAATTCAGTCGGGTAGTAACGAAGCGTAATTATGCGGCTTTTAGGATAGATATGGGGTATATTTTATTGGTAATGCAGCGCGCAGCTGAATAATTTCTATGCACAAAACTTGAGGAATATTATGTGTGGCCGATTTTTTCTGGATAGTAACCTGAGCGACATTGCAGAACACTACAATGCGCCCCCACCCGATATATTCAGCGCCCGTTATAATATTGCTCCTACCACCCCGGTGATGGCCTGCAGCAAGAATCGGTTGACTTTTTTCCGCTGGGGATTGATACCATCCTGGACCAGGGATATTTCACTGGGTAATCGAATGTTTAATGCTCGTGGGGAGACGGTGTCAGAAAAGCCCTCGTTTCGACAGGCGTATCGGCGGCGGCGATGCCTGATTCCTGCCAACGGGTTTTACGAATGGCGAGTAGAAAACGCTCGCAAGCAGCCTTATTGCTGCCATATCGATCATAGCCTGTTTTCGATGGCGGGAATCTGGGAACTCTGGCAGGATGCAGAGGGCAACGAAATTCGTTCCTGCGCTGTCATTACAATCGAATCGAAAGGCTCAATGAGAGAAATTCACCATCGAATGCCGGTTCATATTGAACCAGAAAATTATCACGCCTGGCTCGATTGTAGTTCGGAAGAGACCAGCAATGCCGATGAACTGATACGAAATACTTCACCCCAGTACCAGTATTATGCGGTGAATACCACGGTGAACAATTCTCGTGCTGAAGGCAGGGATTTGATTAATCCAGTCGATTGATACGACCCATTAGCGATGATCTTACTTGCTATCGACGCCACCACTGAGAATCAGGCTCTCGAGTCGGTCGTCATCGTAATCTTTCTCGAGTTGCGCGGATGCCTGATCGACTACCGCCTGTAAATCTTTGCCACACTTCACCGCTTCCTGTCGCCACTGATCCAGATAAGCATCGGTACCAGCCATTTTAGCCCGCATTGCTGCTTTGTCGATCGCTAATGCAAAGCGTTCGGTTAATACCTGCTTGGCTTTTTCACGGCGCTCTTTGGCTATTACCTGGGCAGGAATATCGCGCCAGTACATGGTGGTTAATTTCGGCATATGGAGTATTCATCGGGTGATTCGAGCGAAGCGAGTATAAATAGCCTTTTGCAGTAAATCCAGCGGTTGATTCCTGTGGTGCAATCATAATAATGGCTGAAGTTTTTCGGTACTTACATTTTTTCAGGCTTGACGGCGAGGGTAGCATGGTAAAGGTAGGGTTTATTGGCCTGGGTAATGTTGGTGCAAAGCTGGCCGGTAGTTTGTTGCGTAATGGTATCGACTTGACCGTTCGAGACCTGGACAAAAGCGTTGCACAGCCATTTCTCGATCGGGGTGCAAAATGGGCCGATAGCCCAGGAGAAATGGCTGAAAATGTCGATATTCTGATCACCTGTTTGCCGAACCCCACGGTTAGTGCCGCAGTCATGGAATCGGAAGACGGTGCCCTGGCTGGGTTAGGTGAAGGTAAAATATGGGCCGAGATGAGCACGACCGATAAAGACGAAGTTCTGCGTCTTGGTGAAAAAGTCAAAGCGGTTGGTGCGGCGGCAGTCGATTGCCCGGTATCAGGAGGCTGTCACCGAGCAGCGACGGGCAATATCGCCATTTTTGCTGGCTGTGAGCGAGTTGTTTTCGAAAAAATGCTGCCCTTGTTGACGACTATGGGGCGACGTATTTTGCATACTGGGCCGCTGGGTTCGGCCTCAGTGCTCAAAGTAATCACCAATTATCTCGCCACCGCTAATCTACTGAGCCTGTGCGAGGCATGGGTCACAGCCGGCGTTGCCGGGATGGACTTGAACACTACCTACGAAGCAATACGAATCTCTTCCGGTAATTCGTTCGTACATGAAACCGAAAGTCAGGTGATACTCAATGGCAGTCGCGATATCAGTTTCACTATGGACCTGGTGTGCAAGGATATTGGCTTATTCAATAAGGTGGCCAAACGCGGTAATTTAAATCTCGAACTGGCACCCCTCCTGGAACAGATTTTTAAAGAGGGACAAAAACGTTATGGGCCCCGAGAGTTATCCCCGAATATTATAAAACGCCTGGAAGAGGCCGCCGGGATCGATATTCTCGCGCCAGGATTTCCTGCTGAAATGATCGACGATGAACCGGAGGAACCTGGGTATGAAGTGAGAGTGAAAGGCCTCGATTGATGCCCTCCATTGCAGAAGGTAAGTAGTGACTTTTTCGGAGTAAGGGCGATCACCCTTAATTAATTACAGGGACGGCGTTCCTGTGGAAATATACCGGTGGCTATGCACTCTCGAAACCAGCTGATTTAGTTTTTAGATTTTCTGAATCATTGTTAACCTGTATCGAATGTTTTTTTCCGACAACAACAGGATGATTCAATTTTGATATCCACAAGTGCCATGGCGGCATCTAGTTGTGGTTTTAGAGCGGCAGCTTCCTCAAGGCGCCCGGTTCTATTCAGGCATTCATAATAGCCGTGCAGCGCCCAGATGTTATTCGGGTGCTGGAGACATCGGGGGAGTATGTCATCGATTCCTAGATCGTCACGATAGTGTTGCATCGCTTCCTCGACGTGATCCTGTTCGAGTAATAGTGCGCCCAAAGCGTGACGTGGAGGGTGCATCCATGGCCAGGGTTCCGAATACGAGAGGTTGTCGCTCAACTCGCTGGCCTCGCGCAGGTTAGAGTAACCGAGCTCATGGTTGCCAGCATGATAATCGAGTTCGCCGGCCAACATCGCTGATGCCACCCTGAGTATATCGGGGGTAGGGTTATTGGCGACACTATGCCAGTCCGGAATGGCCTGGCACAATTGTTCGAAGGTCGCCTGACACTGTCTTGCCTGATCGATATCACCGAGTGCCGAGTGTGCAACGCCCTTGCCGTAATACAACAGCACAGTAGTCATTGGGTACAAGGCCTGATCTTCGGGCAAAGGTTCGTCCAGGATATCCTGCCAGCGACCAAAACGCACCAGCACATGGACCTTGCTCGAATAATAAGCCTCGAGTGTCGAGGCCAGATAACGTTCGTTAATTTTCAACAGGTCGTCTGTGACTATCGAACGCAGTCCTTTGGCGGCTTCCATCGCAGTATCGAATTGTCCGAGAAACATCGCCGCGTATATCTTGGTATGATAATTATGAAGGCAGGAAATCAAATAGAATTCGTGTTTGCCCCGTAGCGTGAGATATTCCATATCTGCCTCTATCGCGCGATTACTGGCTTCGACCGCTTCGAGATAATGCCCGCAAAGTACGTCGATATGGGTTGACATGTGGAGCAGGTGACCCGCTTGCGGGCACAGATGGCGCAACTGGTTGGCCGCCTTCAGTGCCTTGTCGGGGAAGGGTGACATTTCTAGCAGATGGATATAGAAATGCAAAATACCGGGGTGGGGTTCTTTATCGACCAGTTCAGTCAAAGCCATGCCCTGGGTTAATATCTCTATCGCTCTTTCGGTCAAAGCACCGACCGCCGGGAGGCCTCGCCGCAAGTCCCATAACTTCCAGGGTGTCAAATTCATCACAGCTTCGGCGCTCAGGCAAATGGTCTCCAGATCCTGAGGAAATCGAGCCAGTACACCAGCCATACTATTGGCATAATCGTGATTCCACTGGTTCATGGTGTCGCAGTCGGTTACTTCGGCGGACTGGAACTTGAGGCACAGGGATTCGATTAATTGCTGTTCGAGTAAAGAGGCGTTAGGTGCCATTTCCTGTGCCTTTTGTATATTTTCAAAGCAGATTTTAAGCGCAAGGATCCGCTCTTCATCGCCGTACCATTCCCAGGGTTTGTTGTAAAAAGGACCAAGCGCATAGGCGATACCCCAATAACCCATCGCACATTGCGGGTCGTGCACTATAACCTGCTCAAAGCAACGGCATGCCTCCTCCTGATTAAAGCCGTAACACCAGATGAGTCCCCGATCAAACCAAATTTGTGCCTGCCCCGACTGCGTTGAAATTTCATGGCTATAGGTACCAAGATCGAAATAGTCGGTCATGAAGGGATTAGTTTAGTGTATCTATATTACCTTAAATAATTTATGGCAATATGAAATATGAAAGATGTGTTTTATCAACAATACACCTGGCAAGCTTACCTTGCGGCCCGGGTTACCGGGCTAGGGAAGTTGCTCGGCGATGTAAATAAATAGCGGTAAGGTAAAAAAAGCTATGATCACCTGGAAAGTCACAATATTCGACATGAGTTCGGCATTACCACCCATTTTTCTAGCCATCACATACGATGAAGAAGCGGTTGGAACTGCACCGGCAATGATGGCTACGGTACGTGGTAAGCCATCCAGACCCGTCAGCCAGGCCATGCCGATTATGATCAATGGCATGCCGATCAGGCGAGTAAATACGCCGGTGGCGACCAACAGTTTCTGTTCGGCAGCCTGATCCATGCGTAGACCGGCACCTACCGCGAGTAAGGCCAGGCCGAGGCCGCCGTTGCCGATAATTTCGATGGTATTAAATATAACATCGTGGACGCCGACCCAGTTGAGGGTGAGACCGACCATGCAGCCGATTATCAGCGGATTTTGAATGATTCGCAGTAGTACCTGCCTGATATCTGGATTGCTATTGTTCGCCCCGTAAACCGACAGGACAATCACCGACATGACATTGAGCAGTGGCACCATTATCGCGAGCGCGAGCGCCGCCAGCGTTACACCCGCATCGCCGTATAATGGGCCAATGACCGCGAGCGCGACAAAGCCGTGAAATCGCGTAGCACCCTGGAACAAACTGGTGAAACTGGGCCCGCTCGACGGATAACGATTTCGTAGCAAGGTGTAAACCAGTATCAGCAGCATCGACATGCCCAAAATAGCCACTATCAACACACTGATAAAATCGATTATAGGTACGCCGCCGAGGTTGGCGCGACTCAGTGTACGGATGATCAGGAAAGGCAACAACAGATAAAAACAAATGTGTTCTATTGCTGACCAAACACTTCCATTCACCATTTTTGTGCGAAATAACAGATGACCAATCGCGATGATCAGAAATATCGGGGTAATAGCGTTAAGCGTGGTGAGCACAAAGATCCTGGGTGTGGCAGGAGTTTGTCTCCCATAAGGTTCAAATGTTGGTAGTATAAATGACTTGATACCAATCGGGTGGATAGATGGTCTGGCAATAATTTACCCGAATTTTTAATCTTATGTGAAACCGCGGTGTTAAATTACATCAAGCAACATTGGCGAGGAAATTTTTCATTAGTTCATGCCTTCTGGGTAAATTTAGTTCTTTTGTTTTTCGCGCTTGGATTTTTGGAGCGATTTATATTCCCACCCTATATCGAGGATGAGATAGCGGTCACCGCCTCCGTATTCATTTACGCCGTCGTGGTAAAGTTGATTATTTATCCCTGGCAGGTAGTTGGTGTATTACGCACCTGCGATTTACGTATAAAATCCAACACCGGTAGGTCGTGGGCGACAGCTGCCCAGACCGCGCTGGTATTGAGTCTGGCGGTAACCTTGCTAGCCACGATCGAGACCTGGCAGTCATTGCAGGTCTTTAAAAGGGATATGCTACTCAAGGAGGTGAGCTCGCCAGAACCCCTGTATTCACTGGACCTGATAGAGCAGGAAACGCTGATTCATCTGCGTGGCCCATTTCAAATTGGTATCACCAATCGGGTCGCGGATATGATAGAGCGATATCCAGAGATAACCGGGATCATTCTAGACAGCGAGGGTGGCCAGATTTACGAGGGCAGGGGATTGGCCCGGCTAATCAGGGACAATAATCTGCAAACATTTTCCTTGGATCAATGCCTGTCGTCTTGCACCACTGCCTTTGTCGCGGGCACTACTCGAACACTGGGAATTAACGCGCGGCTGGGATTTCATCAATATAAGACTTACAGCCTTATTCCTTCTATCGACGTTGTAGCGGAACAGGCGAAAGACATGGCGATTTTCGTGGAACAGGGGGTTTCACCGGAGTTTCTCGAAAAAATTTTTATCCACCCTCCTAAGAGCATGTGGTGGCCGGAAATTGACGAGTTGATAAACGCTGGGGTTGTCCACCAGACAGGGTACTCACCAGGGAACCCCTATTAAGCATCTGGTCGGCCAGGATTTGATCAGAGGTTTCCCGAGGGAATTAATGCGGGGTAATACCGCGTAAGCGTTCGTTGCGGCGACGCAACAGTTCTAATAAAATTAACATTATTACTGAAAGAGTAATCAGTATAGTAGCAACCGCCATGATGGTAGGACTGATCTGCTCCCTGATTCCAGAAAACATTTGCCAGGGTATGGTTCTTTGTTTGTAGCTTCCCACGAATAACACCACCACGACTTCGTCGAATGAAGTGATAAACGCGAACAGCGCCCCGGAGATGACCCCGGGCATAATCAATGGCACCGTGATATGAAAGAATGTATGGGTAGGGGGAGATCCCAGGCTGGCGGCAGCGCGGGTGAGACTGTGATCAAACCCGGATAGCGTGGCGGTCACTACAATCACCACAAATGGCGTTGCCAGCGCCGAATGTGCCAATATGACCCCGATATGAGTACCCTGTAAACCGATTCTTGAATAAAAGAAAAACATCCCTGCTGCGGAAATGATCAGTGGAACCACCATCGGCGAGATCAATAAACCCATTATCGTGGTTTTAAACGGGAAATCGGGTCGACTCAATCCCAGCGCGGCCAGCGTGCCCAGAAAAGTGGATATAATCGTTGCGAAAAACGCGATGATGAAACTGTTTTTAACCGCGCCCTGCCAGTTCAGGCTGGTGAAAAATTCCTGGTACCACTTGGTGGTAAAGGCTTCGGGTTGAAGACGTAGCATTTCCGCAGTAAAGGAAAAATAGGGCTGTTGATTAAACGACAGCGGCAGAATAATCAGGATTGGAAATATCAGGAAAAAAAATACTGATACGCAAATAGCGATAAAGCAGTAATGCCAGACGCGCTCGCCTATTGAGGCGTGTATCGGTAGTGCCATAAGTCTACCCCAGCCTCATGTTACTGATACCGACAATTTTGTCGTACAAGATATACAGGATCAATACCAGGGCCAGCAGTATGGCTCCGAGCGCAGCGGCCAGGCCCCAGTTCAAAGACGACGAGATATGATGAGCGATAAAGTTGCTGATCAAGGTGCCCTTGGTGCCGCCAACCAGCGCCGGCGTGATGTAGTAACCAATGGCCAATATAAAAACCAGGATACCGCCCGCTCCAATACCGGCGATGGTATTGGGCAGGTAAACGCGCCGAAACGCGGTAAAAGGTGTTGCACCCATCGACCGTGCAGCCCGCACGTAGCTGGGCGGAATGGTTTTCATCACGCTAAACAGCGGTAAAACCATGAATGGAAGCAGAATATGGGTCATCGCGATAATGGTGCCAGTTTCGTTATGGATCATCGCCAGTCGACCGTCATCGCTGAGCACTCCTATGGCAACCAGTATGTCGTTAATCACCCCTTCTTTTTGTAAAAGCGCAATCCAGGCCGAGGTTCTTACCAACAGCGAGGTCCAGAATGGAAGCAGCACCAGGATGATTAACAGGTTACTGGTTTTGGTTTTGACGGTCGCCATCAGATAGGCGATCGGGTAACCTAAAATGATAGTGAGCAGAGTTATCGCGGTACTTAGCTTGATGGTTCGCCAAAATAGCCCTAAATAGATCTGGCGGTCCTCGTCTTTCATCGAGATCGAGCCATCGCTGGTCTTTTTGGCATCGACGGCGGACAGGTAGTAGGAACTGGTGTATTTACCACTTTCCCGCTTGATCAGTCTCCAGGTTTCGAGTTTGCCCCATTTTTTATCCAGGGCAATCATTGTCTCGGTTGCCGATTCCGGGGTTTCCACTTTTTTAATCTTGCGCGCGGTTTTTCTAAAAAGGCTGGACATGCCCGATAGTTCATAATTCAGGCGCCTGCCCAGTCGGCTGATGGTTTTTTCTATTGCACCAGCTTTAAAGTCTTTGAAAAGCGCCTGGAATGTCGCCTCATCGGGCAATTCGGTGGAATTGAGTTCCCAGTTCCTGATTTCTACCACGACAGTAGGGAATTGTTCGGCAACAATTGAATTATCGACACTTCGAAGCAGCATATCGAAGATGGGAATAAGGAAGGTGATCAAAACGAAAAAGAACAGTGGCGCTACCAACAGTAATGCTGTCTTTTTTCGCTGCCAGAGCGCCTTTTTCAGGCTGATCTTCAATGGAACGCCATCAGCGGTTGTAATCACTTCATTTTGTGCTTCGGCAATTGCCATTTTTACCCTGGTTCCATTGTTAAGTCCGGGGTCCTTTTTCTATCGGGACCCCGGATTGTATTGCTAGAGACGATCTTAACGATCTACCCTTTAGCTAGCCATGCTTCGAAACGCTCGGTCAAATCATCCTTGTTATCCGCCCACCACAGGAAGTCAAAGAAAAACGCACCTTTCATATTTTCGGGCGCAGTAGGCATATGCGGAGCCATATCTATGCCCAGATCGGCATGCTTACCAACCAACTTTGCCGAAGATGCGCGTAACGGACCATAAGAAATGTACTTGGCCTGGTCTGCATTACGTTGGGTATCCGATGCGAAACGCAGATATTTCATGACTTCAGCCTTATTGGGGGCTCCTTTAGGGACTACCCAGCCGTCCAGCTGGATCGCTTGTGCATCCCAGAGCATTTTTATCGGCTGCTTGTCGACAACGATCGCCTGAAACAGCCGGCCGTTGTAAGCGGAACCAAATGCAACTTCTCCATCAGATAGTAATTGCATCGGCTGGGAACCTTTGGTCCACCAGATAACCTGGTCCTTGATAGTGTCGAGTTTTGCAAAAGCTCTCTTGACACCTGCCTCGGTATCCAGCACTTTATAAACATCTTTTACAGGGACACCGTCGGCAATCAAGGCCCATTCCAGGTTCGGATCGGGACGCTTTTCCAACGCACGCTTTCCGGGAAATTTCTTCAGGTCGAATAGATCCGCCATCTTGGTAGGCTCGACATCGAAAATATCAGAACGATAGCCAAGAGTGGTTGAATAGGCGATCTGCGGTATAAAGCAGGGTGATACAATCGACTCACCAAAATCTACACTGGCCGGGGTTCCGTCTGGTGCAGGATCCAGTACCGTATCAAAGTCGATTTCTTCAACCAGTCCTTCGTCACACAGCGTAATTGCAGCAGGTGCTTCCGCGTCGAGTAAATCCCAGGTGACATTGCCGGCTTCCACCATTGCGCGAAGCTTTGATGCGCCCTCCGAGGAGGAATCATCGTTGACAATTTTAATGTCCGGATTCAGGGCCATGTAAGGATCGTGGTAGGCGCGCTGCTGGCTCATAGTGTAGGCGCCTCCCCAGGACACTATAACCAACGTAGTTTCTGCCTGGGCAGCGACCACAATCGTGGTTGTTGCTACCGCCAGCAGGGCTTGTTTAAAAATCTTATTCATTAAAATATGCTCCTCTGTTGTATATCTAGTTATCAATAAACGAAAATTAATCGAGCGAAGTGTCCACCTTTAAATGCTAGTCTGATGGATCCAGGGCTCGACAGTCTTCCGCTGTCCAGCCGATATTAACCGTATCACCTTGTTTGAGGTGTGCGTGATCGGCTGAATTCGGAATTTTTACAATAAAATCGTCGTGGCCACATACGGTAAATCGGGTACGGATGTGATCCCCGAGGTAAATCAGTTCTTCGGCAACGCCGGAGAAAATATTGGGTAGTGCGCCCGGTTCCGGGTTAACTGTGACGCGCTCGGGTCGCAACGACAGGGTACAGCGTACGCCGACACCTTCGACCTTGACTTTTTTGGCAATTATGGTACCCGCGTTATTGTCGATTTCGACCTTGACGGTATCACCATAGTCTTCGATAACCTTGCCCAGAAAGCGGTTGTTTTCGCCGATAAAATTAGCGCAAAAAGCATTGTCCGGTTCTTCGTATAATACTTGGGGTGGCGCGCACTGCTGGATGATGCCATCGTCGAATACCGCGATTCGGTTCGACATGGTCAAGGCTTCGCTCTGGTCGTGGGTAACATAAACCACGGTAAGCCCCAGGTTTTCATGGATATGCTTGATTTCGTATTGCATTTGCTCGCGCAGGTTTTTATCCAGTGCACCCAATGGCTCATCCATTAATACCAGGTCCGGATCGAATACCAGCGAGCGCGCGACCGCGACACGTTGCTGCTGTCCACCGGACAACTGCGCGGGGCGACGATCGCCAAAGGTGCCCAGCTGTACCATGTCGAGTGCCCGTTTGACGCGGGTTTCGCGTTCGGATTTGTCTATGTTGCGCACTTCCAGCGGGAAAGCGAGATTTTCGGAAACCGTCATATGCGGGAAAAGCGCATAGTTCTGGAATACCATTCCGATGCCGCGCTTGTGCGGTGGAACTTTATTGATTGCTTTGCCTTTTAGATAAATTTCGCCGTAGGTAGCCGGTTCGAAACCGGCAAGCATCAACAGGCAGGTTGTTTTACCGGACCCCGACGGACCCAGCATGGTGAGAAACTCACCCTCCGCCACGTCCAGATTCAAATCTTTCACGACTAGAATTTCGCCGTCGTAACTTTTTTGAATGTTAACGAATTGAACAAGGGGTGTATCACCAGGCATATTTAAATATTCTCAAATAGATGAAATCAGAGCGCTTGTATAATCCGCACTAAAATATTAATTTTATCGGAATCCTGAGCCCCCTCGACCCGGTTCC
This sequence comes from Pseudomonadota bacterium, assembly GCA_022566015.1. Classification (GTDB taxonomy): domain Bacteria; phylum Pseudomonadota; class Gammaproteobacteria. Next base: position 40,004 of record JADFJT010000008.1, read on the forward strand.
TAATGTATTACGAGGTCAACCATAGCTATCTTGATCGGCAAAATCAATAGTAAAGATTAAACATGTCCATACCCAGCAATAGTACTAAGCGACGGCAGGTGATTAATCTAGGTCAGAGATTCCGGCGATCATGCGAAGAGCTCGTCCTGTAATGGTTTCGAAAAAAAATACTGGACCACCCTTTAGCGACAGTGACTCGTGATTCGAATATAGTGCCAGGTGAGGTGCAGCTCATTCTGCTAGCCTATTGTCGAACTGACCAGGGCATAGGGGTAACTCTGATTTTTTAAAAGGTTCCATAAATTGAATTTACTGATAATTATTAACATTGATAGAATTTGATTTTATCATAGTAGGCGCCGGCTCCGCCGGGTGTGTGCTGGCTAATCGCCTGTCTGAAAATCCTGCTCATCGAGTGTTGCTAATCGAAGCTGGCGGTGAAGACTGGCACCCGTGGATCCATATCCCGGTTGGCTACTTCAAGACCATGCACAATCCCGCCTTCGACTGGTGTTATCTGACCGAGCCCGATAGTGGTATCGCGGGTAGGCAGTTGCAGTGGCCACGCGGAAAGGTGCTCGGTGGTTCTAGTTCGCTCAACGGGCTGCTATATGTTCGAGGCCAGGCGCAGGATTATGACCGATGGGCAGCTCTCGGAAATAAAGGCTGGAGCTATGAAGACGTACTGCCATTTTTTAAAAAGTCGGAAGACAACGAGCGCGGTGCCGATGAGTTTCATGCGGTGGGCGGCCTGCAAAAAGTTTCGGATTTGAGATTGCGCCGACCGATTGCCGAGCATTTTATCCGTGCGGCGACCGAGATCGGTATTCCATTAAATGAAGATTATAACGGGGCAACGCAGGAAGGGGTCGGATATTTTCAGCAAACTGCCTATAAGGGTATGCGCTGGAGTACAGCCAAAAGTTTTCTGAAACCTGCTCGACATCGAAAAAATTTAAGCGTAATAACTAAAGCGCAGGTAACGAAATTATCATTAATCGGCCGACGTGTTACCGGGCTTGAGTACATCCGGGCTGGAAAGTCGCATAGGGTTCAAGCGACCGCTGAAGTGATCTTAAGCGCTGGCACGATTAACACGCCACAAATACTGCAATGCTCCGGCATCGGTGACCCGGACTGGCTAGTACAGGCAGGGGTGGAAACTACGCACGCATTACCCGGCGTGGGCAGAAACTTGCAGGATCACCTGCAAATCAGGCTGGTGTTCAAAACCAGCGCACGAACCTTGAACGATGAACTGAATAGCCCGCTCAAAAAACTCAAAGTTGGGTTGCAGTATATTCTTACCCGCACTGGCCCTTTAACCCTGGCAGCGAGCCAGGTAGTCGTATTTACGCGCTCCAACCCATCGGTAGAGCGTCCAGATATTGAATTTCACATGCAACCCTTCAGCGCGGATAAGCCGGGTGAAGGGGTGCATCCGTTCTCGGCATTCACTTCTTCGGTGTGCCAGCTTCGCCCGTATAGTCGGGGCGAGATACGCATCAGGTCTAACGACCCGATGCAATACCCGGCTATTTATGCCAATTATCTATCCGACGAACGCGATTGTCAGGTTGCCGTTGATGGTATTAAGGTGGCACGACGCATCGCCGAGGCACCGTCGTTGAAGCAACACATCATCGATGAATACGTACCTGGCTGCCAATACAAAAGCGACCAGGAATTACTCCAGGCTGCGCGCGAACACAGTCAGACGATTTACCACCCAGTCGGTACCTGCAAGATGGGACAGGATGACCTCGCTGTGGTCGATTCGCGTTTACGCGTGCACGGAATCGAAAATCTCAGGGTCGCCGATGCATCGATCATGCCCGAAATCATTTCGGGTAATACTAACGCACCAACCATCATGATTGGCGAGAAAGCCGCGCAGATGATTTTGCAGGATAGACGAAGATAAATAGGTATAGCCAGGCCCTCGACCCTCGAATCAACCGATGATAGAGCGCATAGTAATCAGAATGACCTAAGCCCTTTGTTCAATTACTAGCCGATTTCGATGTCGGCGCGAAGCTAGAACAAGCTGACAAGGCGCAACGGGATGCACTAATGGCGTCGCCGGTCAGGTTGCTGCCGAGTTCCTGAGCAGCAAAACCAGAGGCCTGGATGATAAACTGGTCGATATCTACAGCGGAAATGGGCTTAAAGTCGTCGAAATGTACAGATCTCAAGCTGATGCCTGGAAATCCATTGCGTTGAAATCTTGTTAAGGAAACTCTGATGTGTCAGAGTTTTCGTGGTACATGGACAGGTTTTTGCTCCTCGGCAGTTGCTCCTGCACTGCTCTAATAAGTTACATCCATGTAACGATGCAAAACCTGCATTTCCCACTTCCATATGGGTCAGGTGCCACCAAAATCGATACCCGCAAGGTATTGATTTTGCAAGTAAAATGAAAATCACATTTTTCATTTTATGCCCTCTGGCAATTCAGGACGAATTGTTCAGAGGTTCCTTAAATAATATTATTCGAGAATGTTCCGGGCGAAAAGGAGCGTAATATTCCGACCATTCTCAGTAT
>JADFJT010000186.1 GCA_022566015.1 Pseudomonadota bacterium
TGCAGATGTTCGGGTCGTATGCCGATCTGAACCAGTTGATTTGCGTGTTCGGAAAGGTTATTTGAAAAACTAAGGGTTTCGCCACTCGCGAATGTGGCCTCGTTTCCATCCTCGCTTATGCGGGCCTCGAGGAAATTCATCGAAGGTCCGCTCCGTGCCGATCAGAGACCTACAAGCCAATTATCCGAATGCGTGCTATCGACCCTAAGGAGACAATGGATAATTTTATTGCTTAGCTCTTCGATAAGCTTTACTTAAACTTTTAGTTTTTCTCCATCTTCTTCGACGATTAACGCAGCACACCTGATTTGTTCAGGCCATCTATAAAATGATTCAGATCCTGCGGGTTCTTGAAAGTCCATATATCCAGCCAGTCCGGCTCTTGGATAAAGTCACCGCCCATCTCGATTGCGTTAGCAGCTGCAACATGGGCCTCGGCATCGCGTCCTAGCTGGGCCAGGCAGGCTGCTCGCCAGGCTTCGGAATTCTCATCCGGTTCCTGTATCCGCAAAAGCATTTCGAGCGCTGCGTCATACCTGCCCTCGGTATAGTGCGCGACGATAATCGCCAACAGGCAGTAGTCGGGCGCCAATGGATTGAGGTGCAAGGCATTCGCTCCACACGCCATCACCTCTGACGCACGCCCGGTAAAGCTGAGTAACCAGCTTTTAACGCAAAAGGCGTTATAGTCGTTAGGGTTGCATTCGATAGCACGATCGAGGTGAGTCTCGGCCAGTTCAAATTTTCTCTGCATCGTATATGCCTCACCCATCGCCGCATGCGCATCGGAATCGAATTCGTCCAGGGAAACTGCCTTGCGCGCATAGGTAGCTGCACTTTCTATTGCTTCATGTCGCGATATACCCCATGGGGAGTCAGACTCGATACAAAATGAGAAGGCAAGATACGCATAGGCAGCTGCGTAGCCCGGGTCGAGTTCAATGGCTTGCTCAAGAAGGGGTCTGGCCGATGCAATCTGGTCAGGGTCGTAACTATGAATTTTTGGTCGTGCGCGTATGAAACAATCAAAAGCTGTCATGTTATCCGGATGTTTACGTGCTGCGCGTGCGATGCTTTCACTCTCTATGTGACTGACCAGACTCGAGGCGACCTTTGCAGCAACCTCGTCCTCGAGCGTAAAAAGCTCATCGAATTTTCGGTCCAGGTGGTCCGCCCACATCGTTTTACCCGTTGCGGCTTCGATTAACTGAGCTGATATCCTAATCTGGTCTCCCGATCGGCGAATGTTTCCCTTCGTAACATATTCAACTCCGAGCTCTTTCGCGAAGTGTTCTGTATCTGTTATACCATCACGGTAAGCTGAAGCGGAGTGGTGGTCGATCACAAAAAGCTCCCGGTAGCGACACAGATTGGCGATGATATCTTCGGTGAGGCCATTCGCGAAGTATTCGTCATCCGATTCGGTACCGAGGTAAATGAACGGAAGGACGACTATCGAGGGCTTCTCGGTCAATGTCGGTACAGGCAGCCCGGCAGCAACCGCGAGAACACGATCCGCCGATATCTCTTGCTGATTTGACGGATACACTTTTTCCGAAAAACTGCCCGGTTTGGATTCTTTGATCGGCGAAATAAACTGATATCCCCGGCCATGAATGGTTTTGATTACTTCCTGCTTTTTTCCGCTATCACCAACAGCTTTTCGCGCATCTTTCAGTCTGGCACCTAGTGCCGAATCGCTCACCACTTTTCCTTTCCACAAATTTTCTAGTAGCTCGCCTCGAGTAACTACTCGATCTTTGTGCTCAACTAAATAGACCAGTAAATCAAATACCTGCGGCTCAACCGCAACGGGATTTCCCGATAAAGACAGTCGATATTGAGCGGTATCAAGAGTGATCTGATTGAATTGATATATCAATTTCTGAATCGTCTCTGTTTTTACATACCCTGCATATTACTACAATATTATCCCGAATTTGACGCATAAATGGTGAATCTTCATGAAACCTTCATAAATAGTTCAAGCCGTCGTCATGTCTGACATTCGGGTTTGATCCAAGCTTTACCCAACATAAACGAATCGAGATACTCAAAATGAGAAAAATCAGAAACCACATAATGACATCAAACAATCCTGCTTTAATATTTGCTGCAGGCGTTGAGCAAATCATAAGCGATAAATTATCTCATCCCTCCCAGTATAGTGATCAGGAATTGCGCAATTTACAAAACATTGCCAATAAACAGGCTCCAAATGAAAACCTGCTCAGAATTTTATTCCGACAGGTTACATATTAAAGATAATAATTGTCGCTCTGGATAATAGCGACACGAGTCTAATGGCAGCTATGTGCCGGAAGCAGAAGTTTATCTAGGAACTTTGAATGTCGGCTTTGGAGATGTGGGTTACCGAGGTGTAAAGGAATTAAAGGCTGCGTGTATCGGAAGGGGGGGCCGACACACAGCTCACATACGCGGTGGAAATCACCTCACAGTTATATTTTTTTAATTTTTTTCAGATTTTCAGGAAGGAAAAGAGCTTGTTGCAGGATTGTCGTAATAGCTGGTAAGAGAGCCAGTTGTGGTAATATCAATTTAGAGGTGAAACCAATGTGCGCAAATGCTGATAAGACCGTCCATCTAAAGACCTTGATAGCTGAGATTAAGGTTTTATACGCTCAATGGAAAAAGAAAAGGATACCGATAAAACCCACTGCTCTGCCTACCCGTTACAAAGCCCATTCCTTACCGTAGAACACTGGGTAATATGCACCTTTGAGGCGCTATCTTCTGGGAGCAATGTAGGGGGAAGGGTTACAGTTTAACGCCTTAAAGGTGCTGATTAGCGGGACATAAATAACAAGGGTGGTGTATATGGCAGGGAGGGTCACAAGTCTACGACCTGGCTAATTGGATAACGGCGCCACAGCTCAATTTTTATATCCGCACATCAGGATTCACGAAAGGTAATTGTATGCCAGCTCCGAGAGTACCGACTAATATCTTGAAACTTCGGGGTGCTGATAAAAAGGACCCGGGGCGAATGAAAAAAAGAGAGAATGAGCCCAAGCCAAAAGGCCCTTTAGGTGCGCCACCTAAACACCTCACGCGCGATCAGAAAAAGTGCTGGCGGGAACTTATCAAGGCAGTGCCAAAAGGCGTGTTTGCCGATTGTGATGCCTGGGCCGTCGAAATTGCAAGTGAGCTAATGGCTGAGTTTAGAGAA
>JADFJT010000087.1 GCA_022566015.1 Pseudomonadota bacterium
TTATCCAGGGAGGTCAGAAACATAAATCAATCAACGATTGTGCATCAACCACATAAAATTGGTGAGCAAATAGAGACTGCATCAGCGAGAGCAACTCAATAACCGGCAGCCAGTCCATCTTTGCGTGGATCAGAACCGCCGTGTAGTACTGCCTGATCCCAGTCTATGAAAATGGCCTGCCCACCACCATGTGGCGACTCGGCATCGACTATTTGGTGACCAAACTGATTCAGTGATCGGCGTGTATCCTGCGGTACGCCTGTTTCTACAGATAGCTCGCCGTTATAGAGGAAAAACCGTGCCGCATCGAGCGCTTCCTGCACATTCATGCCATAGTCGATCCAGTTCGACAGGAAGTAAACCTGCCCCATAGCCTGGTACTGAGCACCCATTACACCAAAGCTAAGAACGGGATTTTTATCTTTGTATACCATCGCCGGAATGAGCGTATGCATCGGTCTTTTAAGTGGTTCCAGTAGATTGAAATGCCCGTCTTCGAGAGAAAACCCGGCACCTCGGTTTTGTAAATTTATCCCGGTATTTCCAGCGACCAGGCCGCTACCCCAGGAGTGAAATACACTGTTAATCAACGAACAGGCATTTCGATCCTTATCTACCACGGTCACGTATACCGTATCCCTGGGATTCGGCAACATCGACGCAACCGGTTGCGTCAACGCGCGGGTGAAATTAATTCTCGCATACTGTTGTCGGGCAAACTCTTCAGAGAGCATTGTTTCGACTGGTATTTCATTATAACTCGGGTCGGAAATAAAGCGGTCACGCTCCGCCATCGCCAGTGTGAATGCCTCGCACAGAAGATGGACATGATCTGCGCCAAGGTGGCTGTATTTTGATACCTTTGTCTGACTCATAATATTGAGCGCCATCAGGGTCGTGATTCCTTGTCCATTGGGTGGGATTTCACACACGCGATAGCCTCTATATTCGGAACTGATGGGATCGACCCACTCAGAGCAATGTGTCGCAAAATCATCGAGGCTTAACAGACCATTCTTAGATTCGCTAAATTGCACAATTTCTTCGGCAATTACACCCCGATAAAAGACATCTGACCCCTGTTCCGCGATCCGGCGTAAACTGGCCGCGAGCCTGGGCTGGCGATGAATACTGCCAGCTACAGGTGCCTTTCCATCCACCAGATAGACTGCACTTGCCTCGGGGGTTTCGGCAAGCAATGTCTCGCCGTCCTTCCAGTGATGCGCGATAACCGGACTGACTACATATCCTTTTTCCGCATAGGCAATAGCAGGCTGCAGCAATCGATCCCAATCGAGACTGCCTAATGTCTGGCTGGCCGAATACCAGGCATCGACAGCGCCGGGTACAGTGACCGGCAGAATGCCGGTCTCGGGCATGGCTTCGTATCCACGGGATCGTATCAATTCTGGGGTCGCGGCGGCTGGCGAACGACCACTGCCGTTTAACGCATGCAATTTACCGGTGGCCGCTTCATGGTAGAGAATAAAACAATCACCGCCGATACCGGTAGAATAACTTTCTACTACAGCCAGGGTAGCACTGGCCGCAATGGCGGCGTCGAGTGCATTGCCCTCGTCACGCAGGGTGTTAAGCGCAACCTGGGTAGCCATTGGCTGACTGGTAGCCGCCATAACCTCGGTACTCATCACAGCCGATCGACCCGGTAGTTGAAGATTTCTCATGATATGAATTCCCGACTATCGCGGCTATATGACACGATAGCGAACGATACACTACCGCTTAATCGGTAGATAGGCCTCAAAAGCGCTCGGGCCGTAGAAGGGTTAAATCGATGGAGGGATTTTTTCCGCCTATAATTTGACTGACCAGTTGGCCAGTAATCGGGCCGTGCGTAAGCCCCAATTTGCCATGACCGGTTGCAAAAACCAAATTTTGGATTTTCTCACTGCGACCGATGTAGGGTAATCCATCGGGTGTGAGTGGGCGATATCCATAGAAAGTCTTTTCTTCATCCAGCGCTTCCATGTCTGAAAATATGGATTGCATAGCCTCTCGGCTGGCCGCGAGTCGCCTGGTGTTGATCCTAGGATCAAATCCAGCCAGTTCGAGCGTACTACTAAAGCGAAAACGATCAATTCCCAGTGGCGTCACTGCCACCCTGGCGTCATCGATTGAAATCGAACGAGTAGGCCCATGGTCGGGGAATTTCCGTTTTGCCGTAATACTATAACCCTTGGCTGGCTCCATCAAAATCGGCGCTCCCAGTTGTTTCGCCAGGATCGATGACCAGGCTCCCGCCGCCAGCACAACCTCTTCCGCCTGTATGCTGTCGTCCGATATTTTTACTTCGGTGATTCGACCCTCGCGAAGTGTAAATCCAGTTACTTCACTGTGGGTCAGGATAGTTGCACCTTCCAGTTTTGCCTGATCAGCGACGGCATTCACCAGTTTCGATGCATTCAGATGGGCATGCTCTGGATAAAATATGGCAGAGGTAACTTCGGCCTTTAAATTGGGTTCAAGCGCTATTAATCCTTTTCGGTCGAGCGAAATAGCTTCGATCCCTAGCCCGCGTAATATTTCAGCTTCCTGTTCGCCAGCGTTGCGGGCTTTTTCTGACTGATGAAGGGTGAGCAATCCCCGTTCACTATATCCAAATTCGAGCTTTTCAATTTCAGCAAGATCGCGGAAAAGCTGTAAACTCTGACGATTGAGTTGTAGAAGCAAGGGTGCGCTAGCCATCATACGCTCGTGGGTACAGGCGGCCCGAAATTGCCATAGCCAGCGAAGAAGATCAAAATCGAAACGAGGTTTGATGTAGAAAGGACTGGCAGAATCAAGTATCCAGCGCAATCCCTGACCCATAACCCCAGGTGCTGCTGTTGGGAGCGCATAGGCTGCTGCGACCCAACAGGCGTTACCATCAGAGACCTCGGAACAAATTTCGCCCCTTTCGACCAGCGTTACCTGCTTTCCTAGTCGAGTCAGGTAAAACGCACAGCAGGCGCCAATTACACCACCACCAATGATGAGTATTTCAGTTTGCCTGTCCAAGAGTTCCCGATATCGAATGCCTGGTTGTCATGCTATTGCACCCCGTTAAATATTGATAGTAAATGTAATATTCCAGTCGAGCTACGACGGAACAGCTTTTCACTGGACTGGCGGATCCCCGTTGATCTCCGCCAGGTACCGATCATCTAGGTAACCGCGCCGGGCAGGGCGGTCGGTTCGTCATCGTCAGTCGTTGATCCATTAATGGCCGGTACCTTAAGCCACCAATGCCATTGCCAGTATTCCGGGGGAGCCTGTGATCAGTGACGCAAATTCAAAATACCGTTTCTCCCATTTTCAGAAACCCCGATTGACTACCAGTCAGAATTTTTCATTTAACGCTGCGACAATAAAATTTTCATCGATGGGGATGAAAATACAGGTAATGTAGCTCTGGACTCCGATGATCCAGATGAGGGAACCTCAGATCAGTCCTTGCCTATCGAGCAAGTGACGAGGAGACCAGGGCCTCCTACCGCGAATCGAGTGAGGATGAAACCGACCGGGGCAGCAGGCAATACTCAGGCTCAGTGATGGTGATGGTGATGGTGGTAAAAAGCGCATGGCCTGGCAGTCCACACTGGTAGACGACTGAGACAACCGATAACAAGCCTTATAACTGATTTTTAACCCAGTCATCTGGATTACCTATAACACCCCTGCCAGCCAGATAATCGCTGATAATCTCCTGCATACGTTCTCGGCCAAATGAATTTTCGTGGCCTCCGTGAATCGTAGTAATCTTCAGGTTATTTAGTCTTCGCAGGCTTTTTCGATACAATTCCTTATCGGAGTGATAAACCGTGTCGTACAGGTCTCCGTCGTAAATAACATCGCCACTAAACAAGGTTTCAGTTGACTCCTCGTAAAGAGCGATCGAACCGGGGGAATGGCCTGGTAAATGAAAAATGTTGAGTACCCTGTTGCCCAGGTCAATGACATCGCCTTCATCCAGGTAACCGGTCAAGGGCGCTGGTTTTACCTGATAATCTTCTGCGCTGAAACCCTCATAAGGCAAGGCTTTAAATGTTTCGGCGCGCACAAATCCAGCCGTGGCAGTATTTTTCAGTGTAGGGTTCTGGTGGACATCAGCTTCTAAACGGTGACCCAGTCGGTGACTAAATTCATGTGCACCACCAATATGATCGAAGTGGCAATGAGTAGAAATCACCGTTACCGGCTTTTCTGTGAGGCTTGCAATCTCCTGCTTTAACGGTCTCAACCCCATACCCGAATCGATTAGCAGATCATATTCTCTTCCCTTCACATGCCAGATATTACAGCGCAGCCAGTGAGCGATATGCAATTCTCGAATCAGGCTAATATCGTCCGAAAAATGGATTACTTCATACCAGTCCTTAGCGACTAATTTTGACTGCTCGGCCATTAAATTTCATTTCATGTTGGCACAAATAATCAATTTATAACGAGTAACAAAAAATCTCCAGTAACATTTAGACTACAGCCCTTTATTCACTACCAACCGATTATTTAATACCCCATCGCTTACTTCTCAGCCTGTATGGAACAACTAGTCGGCGTCAGGAATTTTATAGGCCTCCAGGTCGATAGATTTCAAATTCATTCCGGACAGAATGATCAGGCCCGAGTAGCGCTGTTCACCGGTCGAAGTAAATTCAAATTGATAGGTCCGCCGTAAAACCTGGCTGCCGATTGCATTTAGTTCGGGCCAGATTCCTCTAATCACCATGCTTTGATCCAGTAGCTGTAAATTTAATTGAACGCAGTATTCTAATACCAGGCTAAGCGCCCTACCCTTAAATTTCCAGCTATTCCACCAATAGTAACCGAGTAGTCCGGTTATCATCAGCCAAAGCAAATTAGTCATAAGTAGCTTAGTAAAAAAACTGTATTATTAAAATGACCGCCAAAATGACCAGTAGTCCATGCAGTATCCGTCGGTAAACAACGATGGCGATTTTATCGCGCAGTTTCTGACCAAATAACAGTGCTATCACCGCGCTCATCGCCAGTGGCATCGTTTCGTAGAATAAGGCAAGGCTAACCAGGCCCGCTATCGAAAGTACAGCAATTTGGGACATCTTACCAATCAGGAAACAAGTGTTTAAAACGGGCACCATCGTTACACGCGGTATTTCAAGTGATAGAAAAAAAATGATCAATATTGCAACCATTACATTGGTTACGCCTGCGGCCAACCCGGCCAGGATTCCGAACAGGCCCATCGCGAGCATTAGATTGCTATTTATCCACTGCCGCGGTATGCGACCGCGCACGTTGGTCCACAAGTAAAGCAGGATCAGCCCCGCCAATACTAACCTGAAAGGATCGGAATCGACACTCACGAGGATATAAGCGCCAGCGATAGACCCGATTAAAACAAACCCGGTCAGCGGTATAAAACGCTTTACGCTCGTCAGTACGTGGCGACTATTCCAAAGGCTCGCGAGATTAACCGCTACCGTGGGCAACAGCGTGATCAATATCGCACTGCGCACGTCGAAATGAATCGCTAGCATCGGCGTCGCCACCATCGGAAAGCCAAGGCCTAATGTGCCATGCACGAGGCCAGCGAATAGCATGATCGACAAAACTACGATCATCATTTGCCAATCGAGCTGTAGCAAAGAAATCATTTAAATATTAAATATCGCCTGATTTTGTACGAGACTTCGATGCAATTAATCAAATATTAGAGCCGTGATCAGCCCCGTCCGATGTATGGCATTTTAGTCGCCATAATAGTCATAAACTGCACGTTAGTTTCGAGTGGTAGCTCGGCCATTTGCAATATGGCCTGGGCAACTTGAGCAACGTCCATTACTGGTTCGGCAGCGATCTCTCCATTGGCCTGCGGCACGCCTTTTGGCATCCTTCGGGTCATCGGTGTCTCCGCATTGCCAATATCTATTTGTCCACAGGCTATATTGTCTTTCCTGCCGTCGAGGGAAATACTTTTGGTTAGGCCCGTGATAGCGTGTTTGGTCGAGGTGTAGGGTGCTGAAAAAGGGCGTGGCACCTGCGCGGATATAGAACCGTTGTTAATGATTCGCCCGCCTTTGGGTGACTGATTTTTCATTATACGAATTGCCTGCTGCGCGCATAGGAAAGCACCGGTTAGATTAGTGTCGACTACTGCCTTCCATTGTTCGTAACTCAAATCTTCCATAGGTATCGCCGGCGTAGCGCAACCTGCATTGTTAAATAGCAGGTCCAGACGATCAAATTTTTGTTGCGCCTGAATGAACAGAGACTTTACCTGCTCTGGATCACCGACATCGCAACTGACACACAAGGTAAGACTAGCATCAGCACCTGAAAGCTTTGCGGTTTCCTCCAGTACTTCGACACGTCTCCCGGTCAAAATAACAGAATAATTTGAATTTAACAGAGTAATACTGACCTCGCGGCCAATCCCGCTACCAGCGCCTGTGACCAACGCGACTTTCTTGTATGCATTCATATTTTCTATTTACCGCCTGGTTGCGACCGGGAGTCAATGCGGTCAGATATCTGACCGGGCTACATTAATATATTGGTGATATTATACTGCTGGTATTTTAACAGCTTAGATAACAGTATGGATAAAGAAGTCATACTGACCTGCGCAGTCAGCGGTAGTCATAATAATCATAGCAAGCACCCTGACTATCCGATCACACCCAAACAAATTGCACGCGACTGCATCGATGCCGGAAAGGCTGGAGCCGCGATCGTGCATATCCATGTCAGAGACCCGGCAACCGGCGCACGTTCTGGCGATCCGGCATTATTCAGTGAAGTGTGTGAGCGTATTCGGGAATCGGGTAGCGATATCCTGATCAATTTGACCACTAGTGAAGGTGCACGCTTTTCGCCCGGCCTCGAAGACCCGAAAATAGGCGGACCCGGCACGACACTTATCCAACCGTTGCAACGACTGATTCATGTTGAATTGCTTCGACCCGATATCTGTACCCTCGATGTCGGCACTTTCAATTTCGGCGATACCATTTTTGTGAACACGCCTGAACATCTTCGCATCATGGCGAAACGTATTCAGGAAATTGGGGTCAAGGCCGAAATCGAAGTGTTCGAACCCGGCCACATCATGTTCGCGCATAAATTGATCGATGAGGGCCTGATAAACGACCCACCGATGTTTCAGCTGTGCCTGGGAATCCCGCACGCATCTCCCGCAACACCCGAAATTCTAAGTGTGATGAAAAATTTACTACCCAAAAATTCCCGCTGGAGCGCATTTGGAATCGCACGCTGGGAATTCGAAATCGTCGCACAGGCGGCCAGTCAAGACGGAAACTGTCGTGTCGGCCTCGAAGACAACCTGTACCTTTCAAAAGGCGAATTTGCCACCAATGTGAAGTTGGTCGAACGCGCAGTACGAATCATTCGCGATATCGGACGCGAGCCCGCGACTGCTTCGCAAGCCGCAGCGAAACTTGGCATTAAACGCCGGGGAAAGTGAGTAGATACATGCCGCTGAGGCAAGGCGAAATAGCGAGATACAGCGCCACCGAAGGTACCGACTACACACTGGGCGCTCGATCCTTTGAAAGAAGAAATGCCTTTGACCCCTGGCATCAGTTCAGCCAGGCATCGCTGTACTGGGAACCTCTGGTTGGGTCGCGAGAGCCAAACGCTCCCTGGTCTGTTAATACAGGACTTTTAGGAGGATAATCTGTCCTCGAAATGAAAACAGAAAGCAGTTTAACGCAAAAACCGAGATTTATTCGCTGGCATGAACAGCAGTTGTACCAAAGCTTTGCCTGGCTGATTAGTTGTCTGCTGGCTGGCTTTCTGTTTGTCAGTATTATCGAATTCGTTGGCCTGCAGTCCTCGGGACTACTACTGATCGGAACGTTGGTCGTACTCTATTTAATCGGTATTGCCATAATCGAGCTATTTCGTCGTTTCTGGATCAGATTTGCCTATGCCCAGGCTTGCGCAAGTGCCGCCACATGCAAGACTTGTAGCACCTATGGTCAGTTTGAAGTAATCCCGGGTACCCGTCCAATTTATGCCCGGTGCCAAAAATGTGATCACCAGTGGGTGATTGGCGGTGACCACGATGTCTCGCAATAATACCTGTGTTTACCTGGGTCAACAGCTAGCCGACTACGGGTTCAAGGACGGCCACCCATTTGGGCCGCAACGCCACGATGTGTTTCAGGCCGAACTGTTAAAGCGAAATCTGGATAAATCGCTCGATATTTTACAGCCAGTTAAGGCCAGTCGCGATTTAATCGAATTGTTCCATACCAGCGATTATATCGAAAAAGTACAGGATTATTCTAAACTCGGAAACGGCTACCTGGACGATGGTGACACGCCCTCTTTCGTCGGTATGTTCGAGGCCGCCAGTAATGTAGCTGGTTCGGTCACCGATGCAATAGATCGGATAATGGCAAAACAATTTCGACGGGCTTTTTCGCCGATTGCCGGACTACATCATGCGCGTCGCCATGTGGCCGCCGGATTTTGTGTATTTAATGACTGTGGAATCGCAATCGAGTACCTGCGTGCACAATACGGTATCAAGCGCGTAGCCTATATCGATATCGATGCCCATCACGGCGATGGTGTTTTCTATAGTTTCGAAGAAGACCCCGATTTATTATTCGCAGATATCCACCAGGATGGTCTCACTTTATACCCCGGTACTGGTTTTGCCGAGGAAACCGGCAAAGGAGCAGCAGTAGGCACTAAATTAAACCTGCCCGTCCCACCTTTCGCCGACGACTCGGTATTTCAGGCAGTATGGCCGAAAATTGAAACTTATTTAGAAGAGAATGAACCCGAATTTATATTGCTACAATGCGGGGCAGACAGTATCAAAGGCGACCCCATAACCAACATGGCCTTTAGCCCGGCCTCACATGCTTATGCGGCTAAACGACTGTGCGCAATTGCGGATCGCTACTGTGAAGGGAAAATACTGGCGATGGGTGGCGGCGGCTATAACCACGATAATATCGCCCGTGCCTGGACTGCAGTGGTCGATTCGATGATCAATGCAGATTAAGCTGCTACATCCATTTTAGCGAGTCCAGACTTACGTCCACCTTACATCGTTATGGTCCTGAATCGCCGACTCTAATAATTCGATCAGCGGAACCGCACGCGCGTGCAGGCTTACCGTAGTTTGATCATCATTCTCATCCGCTGGTGGTGGCGCTATGTCTGGAACCGCCTCGAGGCTGGATTTTAAATTCTCCAGCGCCTTAGCTACATCTTTGGCCACAATTGCGCCCGGTACTGTGGCACCGAAATTCATCATTTTCAGCATATTTTCCGCCACATCGCCAAACAGGGTGATGTTAGCGTAAGATTTTGTTTTGAACGTGATTAACATTGATTCGGCATATACTAGAATTGACTCGGATGGATTTATCTACTCGCAAAGGAAATGCAGATCAGGTTCGCCCTTCTTTACAGACCTTCCCAGGCCGATTCCGCCGGATCCTATCAGTGTTAGCTCCTCTCCACGCAGAAATACCTCCTGCCCTTCTGTAGGCTGGACAAATGTTCCATTGGTGCTGTGGTCGGTAATAATAAATTTGCCACGCCGGTGTTCTATTTTTGAATGATGGCGCGATATTAATTCCCCGATGATAGTTAAGTCGCAATCCAGTCCTCGCCCGATCATGTATGAGATTGCTTCATTTGTGATCAAGTATTTATTCTCACCGTGGGACAAGGTGAGTTTTTGCATTTGTATATGGTGTGCTGGGTTAGTAAAGCTACTTGCCGTAGCCATATTGGTGATATCGCCTTCCTCCTCCCAGGCTAAGATATAAATATCGAGAGGCTCGTCACGACCCTTCACGCGAATGCGGTCGTAAGGACGCATGCTACTGGAAAGCTCGGGATTACTCAGCTTGAATGCAATTTCCTGAGTGCACAGTACCTGGCGAGCCTTGGCCATGCCGACGACGCGGGCAGCAATATTGACTGTGTCTCCAAATATATCGTTGTCTTCTAAAATAGCACTACCGTACTGCATGCCGATACGAATCAATACACCGATAGTTTCGGGCGAACTATCGTCTTCCATTGTTTCCTGTATCGTACGAGCCGCCAATACGGCCATATCCACATCAGTAAAGTAGACTAGTATCTCGTCGCCAATTGTTTTGACCAGTACGCCTTTATGCCGTTTGGTGATAGATATCAACATATTCAGGGCTTTGGCAATACGTTCGCGCGCCAGTTCGTTACCCAGGTTTTCATATATCGCGGTACTGCCCGCAACGTCAGCGAACATTACAACACTGGTAATGGTTTCTTGCGCCATCTATATTTTAACCTGTGGTTTGATCCCCGAATATCACTAATGCCTACCGAATCTCCAAATGAGGCCAGGCAATATGTCTAGATTCACCTAATTTAGCGTGGCAAAATTTATTCATTGCGATGATTGCATACCATTAGATTTGAAATTATTACGAATAGTTCAGGAATTACTTAATATATATACAGCATGTCACTGAATTATAAAAGGATATTCTAACAGTTATTTGGTCGAAATATAATTGATCGCCCTCGATATTCGGCTCAATGTCTGAGGTTTCCCAATAATTTCGACAGTTTTGTCGATTGGCGGAGAAAATGAACTTCCGGTAACCGCCACTCGAAGGGGCTGGCCGACTTTTCCCATACCGACATCCAGTTCCTGAGTTATATTTTCAATAACCTCGTGAATAGCACCCGCACTCCAGTCATCGAGCTCCTCTAAACCTGCATAAAGCCTATTTAACGGTTCGAGAGCCAAAGGACGCAATGCTTTCTTTGCGGCTTTATCGTCATAGCTATCAAATTCCTGAAAACAATAGAGAATACTCTCTACCAGCTGATTAATCGTCGATACCCGCTGCCGATACAGGTCAACGATACTATGAAAATCGACCTGGCCGTCGAACGATACCCCGGTTTTTTGCAAACGCTGCTTGACTAAATCAATAATCTGTTCCAGTGGCTGACTCATTAAATACTGCTGATTGATCCAGTTAAGCTTTTCGGTGTTAAACGAAGAGGCTGATTTATTTATCCCATCGAGCGAAAAATGATCAATCATTTCATCACGGCTAAAAATTTCCTGGTCACCATGCGACCAACCCAGGCGCACCAGGTAATTCAACATCGCCTCGGGTAAATACCCGTCTTCAAAATACTGCATTACACTGACTGCACCGTGCCGCTTCGAGAGACGTTTGCCGTCATCGCCGAGGATCATCGGCAAGTGCGCATATTCAGGACAGGTAGCCCCCAGTGCCCTGAGAATATTGATTTGTCTGGGCGTATTGTTGACATGGTCGTCGCCCCGGATCACGTGGGTTATATCCATATCCATATCATCCACAACCACGGTAAGGTTATAGGTCGGGGAACCATCGCTACGCGCGATAATGAGATCGTCAAGCTCGGCATTCTGGACACTCACTTCACCTTTGACATGATCAGTAAAGGTAACCACACCTAGTTGGGGATTTTTAAATCGCACCACTAGCGCCAGCCTGCTATTGGGGCGTAAATCGAGATCTCGACAGAGGCCATCGTAGCGAGGTTTCTGTTTGGCCGCCATTTGAGTCTCTCGCAGGTCGTCCAGTCGCTGTTTGGAACAGGCGCAATAATACGCGTCACCCTGATCTATCAATTGTGCGATCACCGCTTCGTAACGGTCAAATCTTTTGGTCTGAAAATAAGGGCCTTCGTCGAAATCCAGGTTAAGCCACCGCATCCCATCTAGAATTGCCTGCACTGAATCTTCGCTGGATCTTTCCAGATCGGTATCTTCGATGCGAAGCACAAACTTGCCCCCCATCTTCTTACTGAATAGCCAACAAAATAATGCGGTGCGTGCGCCTCCAACATGCAAATATCCAGTAGGACTAGGAGCGAAACGGGTCTTGATCATGGATTGGCCTGGAGAAAAGTAACGCGCAGTATTCTACCAAAGTGGAGGCAATTTAATACTTGCCACTCGGATTTACTAGCGCTTCAGTCGAGTTAG
>JADFJT010000187.1 GCA_022566015.1 Pseudomonadota bacterium
GGCACACCAATGAGCGCGCCAATCAGTTGGTAGGAAGCGATACTGTACTCTGGCGTTCCGCCAGATTTAGCCATCGCGTTCCAACTGGCGTGCAACAAGGCCGCAAACAATACCAGCCCAATCAATAAAGGCGTCACGCCCGGCCTATCTGGAGATCAAGTATCAAAATATCAAAGCGGAAATCTATAGTAAATTACTGATTATACTGGGTATTAAGACTCTGGATTCCGGCTAAAAACATACCGGAATGACGGTTGTTAAGTTAATGGGGCAGCGCTGGTCAAAATTTAAACTGTCTGCTGCCAGCTGTTATAGCTGCAGTTGCATGTCGGGCAGCGGTATGCGTTTATTTAACCACCATCACACTGCAATCGGAATGTCGCACTACTTTTGCTGCACAGAACCCTGGCATTAAATTTTCAATTTGATTATCGTGCGTAGTATAAAACTTCGGCAACCCGTGTACTACTTGAAAACCTGGTGCGATTCTCAAGCCATTGTAAGTTGAGAGATATTAAAGTCAAACCCGGTTGCTGATTCGCCTCGAAATGGAAATACATTGCCAGTATCTGAAAATAATAATTCGGCTATTTAGCGGATAACGGGATTTATCCCGCACGTTAAAATTCCACTATTGAAACCAGTACAATCAAGTAGAATGGCTGGTTTTTTGATGCTGTCTACCGTGACTGACTCCGCGCCGTCATTAAAAATCGAAATTCGACACTTCCTGATGATCGCGTTTCCCCTGTCGGCCGCCTACCTGGCTGAATTTGCGATGTTTATTACGACCAAAATAGTGGTCGGTAAACTCGGATACGAACAGCTCGCTGCGGTGGGCATCGCCGGTGATCTATCTTTTGAAATTCTCGTAATACTGATGGGTTTGCTTTCGATCATCGGAGTGCTCACCGCACAGGCAGAAGGAGCGGGTAAAAAGTCCGAGGTTGGGCAATCGGTGCGGCAGGGATTGAACGTTGCAACCATGATAGGTATTCCGACCATGGTGTTTATCTGGAATCTTGACCTGTTACTGATTGCTACCCATCAGGATCCGGTCGTAGTGGAATTAGCTATTCCCTACCTGCGCGGTATCAGTGGGATGGTGTTGCCGGTACTGTGGTTCGCGGTGTTTAGAAATTTTACTGCGGCGCTGGCGCGACCGCTCGCTGTCATGGTGATTACTGTAGCGGCTGTTTTTTTAAACTATCTGCTGACTGTCTGGTTTGTACACGGTGGCTTTGGACTGGCTTCGTTGGGACTGTTCGGCGCTGGATTAGCGACCACAATAGTCACCTGGCTGATGTTTGTCAGCCTGACTGTATATGTCTATCGGAAACCCGATCTACGTGGTTATGGTGTTTTCCGAGGAGCCTGGCATCTGCACTGGCCAACTTGCAAAGAAATTCTACGACTTGGTATTCCTGTTGCTGGCCTCACTTTGATCGAGGCCGGTATGTTCATCGCAGTATCGATTCTGTCAGGCGTGATCGGCACCAAGACGTTGGCGGCCTACGGAGTGGTCATGTCATGGGCCGGAATTCCTTTCGTAATTGCGCTAGGATTCGCCGAGGCTACCATGGTACGCGTGGCCCACGCGGTTGGGCGCAATCAGATCAAGGCAGTTCGTCGCGCCGGTCATCTCGGTATGACCCTGGGTGTCGGGCTACTCACTGTCCTGGTGGTCATTCCGCTTGGATTTCCCGATCAGATTATCCAGATGTTTATCACTCCTGACGACCCCGGCTTTGACGAGGTTTCGAGACTCGCGACCCAGTTCCTGATCGTTGTCGCCATTTTTCAGGTGTTCGACGGTCTACAGGCAATCGCGGCTCGCGCCCTGCGTGGTCTCAAAGATAACGTCGTACCACTATGGATAGCAGGTTTTGGTTATTGGGTAATGGGCATAGGGGGCGGGTCAATACTTGCATTCCCCTACGGTTATGGTGGTGCTGGATTGTGGTGGGGTCTGGCATCAGGTTTGGTGGTAACCGCCAGTCTACTGTGCTGGCGATTTAATCAATTTTCGGCACGGCCATTGGGTTCGAATTAATTTGTCGTCTCACGGCCCGATCGCCGGTAACAGCCTGCCTAATGGCAAGATTGGCACGGTGATTTGGCGCATTTTAACGAACTGATGTGGATTCAGGGAGTGATCGGAGATTGCCTAACTACATCCACAAAATTCAACCGGGAGCTCCTCGGTAGTAATGCCATAAAAATAGACTCCCCGCGCTACTCCAGGGAGACCAGTGGGCTATCAGGGTGCGCGCCTGTTTTGCTGTAGGACGCTGATCCAGATTTTTCAAACGCTGTAGTGCCACTTGAAGGGCCAGATCATCTGCCGGAAAGACATCGCGCCGCTGCAGCGAGAACATCAAATAAATTTCAGCACTCCAGACGCCAAGTCCACGAAGCCTGGTAATGGCCTTTATTGCCTGCTGATCATCGAGATCTGGCAAGGTATCGGGGTTAAGATCTCCTTTAACAATCGCACTCGCCAGGCGCTCTGCGTATTCGACTTTGCGACCCGACAGCCCGGCTTTACGCAATGCACCTGTCGGTAAATTTAATAGAGTGGCTGCAAACATATCGGGTAGTAATTCGCGTATACGCGTCATGATGGCTGCCGAAGCTTCGGTCGAAATTTGCTGGCCAACAATGATCGTCAAAAATGTTTCGAACCCCTGGGGGCGGATGCGTGGTTGCGGATAGCCATAACTGCTCAGCGCTACTTTAAGCTCGTGATCGATAAGCGCAATGCGGTCGATGTCCTCTATTATCTGCTTTTGGTCTAACCGCGTTTTCAACATCGCCGTATGATACTTAATTAATTTAGAGAACCTCTGAATAAATCAGAGTTTTCTTAGCCCGGACAATTCATGAATTACCGCGATGATTGCGCAGGACTTTGTTTTCTCAGGAGATTTTCCGAAGAAGTGTCGGACCAATGGATCCGGCCGACTGAGCAAAATCTCCTGAGGGAACAAAGGGCAAGCAAGGGCGCGAGTACATTTATGAAATGTTCGGGCTAGATTCAGGATGCTAGCTAGAGCGTCTTAATCTGCGCATTCATGCGGCTCTTATGTCGTGCCGCCTTGTTTTTAGTGATAATGCCGTAGCCGGCAGCACTATCGAGTATCGGTACTACTTTTTTG
>JADFJT010000088.1 GCA_022566015.1 Pseudomonadota bacterium
AAAGAAAATCCACCACTGATGAAACGAAAAAAAGGTGGGTGTTAAAAAAGACTCGGTTATTGCGACCCGAAAGTATCGTCATCGGTAAAAAACCGGCTCGTGATTCCGGCCGGCGAGCCGGAATTCGGGGAACAGGACGATCAACATTGCAGAATTCCCATATTCGCGCCAATGACGATGTGCAGAACAGCTGTTATTCTCCCGCCCATGACCGACGATAAAATTTCTGCAAACAAAGCCATAGACGCGGCCTTGCATCTCGACGGTGACCCACAGAAAGTGCGCGCTTTTTACGATGAATGGGCTAAAAACTACGACATTGATACGACTAATACCGGATATGTCGGTCCTCGAATAGCGGCGAAGTTGTTTCACCAGTTTGATCGATCCGAGCGACAGAACCTGTGTTATTCCTTCAGTGTTCTGGATGCTGGGTGTGGCACCGGACTGGTTGGGGATGAGCTTTCGACACTGGGTTATGAGCAGATCGATGGGTTCGACCTGTCCGATGCGATGGCGCAAAAGGCCACCGAGACAGGCAGCTATCGCGAGGTAAAAGGCGGCATCGACATGATGCAGGCCGCACAACACTATAGGCCACTAAGTTACGCCGGCGTGTTATCCGTTGGTGTATTTACCCTGGGGCACGTCCCTCCCGAGGCGCTTAACGTGCTGGTCGAATTGTTGCGTCCAGGCGGGCTACTGGTGGTTTCGACTCGCAGCCATTACTACGACCAGAGCAATTTTCAGGAAGTGGTCGACAGACTCATAGCGGATCGTCAGTTGCATTTATTGAAACTGGTCAAGGATGCGCCATACAATAACGACGGCGATGGCCATTACTGGGTGTTTCGGAAGTAACGCCAGTGGGCGATTGGTGTCTATATTTTCCCCGGCAACTCTACGCGCAACTTGTCAGCCCAGGGCTTTAAGTCTTCGAGGATAGTCGGGTACAACTCAACCCCATTTTCCAGTTGATCCTGCCGGCTTTGCCAGGCGCGCTGACCGGGGACTCGTACCGGGGGATCGCCAGGTCTGGTTGAACTCTTCTCGCACATTGACTTGATCGTATCGACCTGCTTCTTGAAATCATCCAAACAACCAAACGCCGCCGGGTCGAACATCTGGATAAACACTGAATTGGCCTCACCATCGGTTGCTGCGCTGTCATTGGCGCGACCGTAACCGCCGAGCGCCATCGTCAGAATTTCGGTCATCAGGGTCAGGGCATAACCCTTGTGCCCATGCGACAGCCCACCGATAGGCAGGATACTACCCGGTGGGTCAGCAAAAAATACCGCCGGGTCGTCGGTGATTTTTCCATCCCTGTCTTTCAAATACTTTCCGGGCAGCTTTTTACCTTCGCGTTGTGCGCGACTCACATAACCGCCGGCAGTAATACACATACTGATGTCGAACAGAATTGGATAATCGCTGCTGGGCGCGACAAAAGCGAGTGGATTGGCGGAAAATACTGGATCGATGCCACCGTGAGCGCAGACTGTATTTTCGTTCGGTGACGAACAGGTGATTAGTGCGACATATCCCGCTTCGGCAATCTGCGGGCAGTAGGCCCCCAGGCTTGCGATATGCTGGCTACGCCGAATCGTCGCGCAAACAATGCCGCGGGTAGCGACCCGCTCGATACACTGCTCAATGGCCTGCGAAACGATCCAGGGACCAGGCAGAAAATTCGCATCCCAGTTGAACAGGTTGCCACAGTCTGCGATCACTTCGGGTTCGCCAGTGATTCTCGATTGTCCGTCCCGTAACCAGGTCAAATTACTCGCCACTCGATTCATGCCGTGCGTGGTAAAACCGAGTAGATCGGCTTCGAGAAAAACACGCGCCATCACATCGGCACGCTCGCGCGCTAAACCAGTTGCGATGAATAATTCGGACGAGAATTTTAACAGCGATGTATACGAATAACGGTCAGACATGAATAGGAGGCACCTGGGCTTGAATTAGATTTCCCAAGATATATCATGGATGGAGTACTTGTGAATTAAAACATGCACGCGCGGGCACAAACCGTTACACTGCGCCACCTTTTTCGCCTGGACGAGGCCGCTTGCTTCACCTTCCGGGCTTATTAACTTCCAGGCACACCCCATGACTACCGACCCGGTCACCGCGTTTAACCAGCTAGCGCTGACGAAACCCATTCTGAAAGTTCTCGACGATGTTGGCTACGAAACGCCTTCACCGATACAGGCGCTAACCATTCCGCTACTTCTCGAAGGCAGGGATGTCGTTGGGCAGGCGCAAACCGGCACCGGTAAAACCGCCGCTTTTGCACTGCCGATATTATCCCGCCTGGATTTAAAGCAAAAACTGCCACAGGTTTTAGTATTGACCCCGACCAGGGAGCTTGCGATTCAGGTGGCCGAAGCCTTCCAGAAGTATGCGACACACCTGAAAGGTTTTCATGTATTACCGATCTATGGTGGCCAGGAATTTCGAACCCAAATCCGCGCACTCGAGCGCGGTATCCATGTGGCCGTAGGTACCCCCGGACGCGTGATGGATCATATGCGGCGAGGAAATCTTAAACTCGATAAATTGACTACCCTGGTACTCGATGAAGCCGACGAAATGTTACGCATGGGGTTTATCGACGATGTGGAATGGATACTGGAAAAGACCCCTACGAGTCGGCAGATAGCGCTATTCTCGGCGACCATGCCGCAGCAAATCCGTCGTATCGCCAGGCGATATCTAAACAATCCCGAAGAAGTGACCATCAAGGTAAAAACAGCCCCGCCCGAGACCATACGTCAGCGTTTCTGGCCGGTAAGTGGCCTGCACAAACTCGATGCATTAACCCGGATCCTCGAAGCTGAACCATTTGAAGCGATGTTAATTTTTGTGCGCACTAAAACGGCCACGATAGAGTTATCCGAAAAACTTGAAGCGCGTGGGTATGCCTCGACGCCACTCAACGGTGATATTCCTCAAAAACAGCGTGAGCGCGCGATTGAAAATCTAAAACGCGGTAAGCTTGATATCCTGGTTGCGACCGATGTCGCCGCTCGTGGCCTGGATGTGGAACGTATCAGCCATGTCATCAATTACGATATTCCCTACGATCCCGAAGCCTATGTACATCGCATTGGACGTACTGGTCGTGCCGGGCGTCCGGGCGATGCCATTTTATTTGTTGCACCGCGCGAAAGGCGTTTACTGGGTGCGATTGAAAAGGCAACTCGCAAAGAAATCGAAATGATGGAACTGCCTTCCACAGAATTAATTAACGATAAGCGTATCGCCAGATTCAAACAACGTATTACCGATGCGCTGGCGAGCGACCAATCGGCTATGTTTTATGAGCTGGTCGAACAATATCAGCAAGAGCACGGCGCTACCGCACTCGAAGTGGCCGGGGCGTTAGCGCAAATGTTACAGGGTGATACCCCTTTTCTATTACAGAATAATCCGGTGCGAAAGGCGGACAATAGCTGGAAAAAAGACCAGGGTGGTAGTGAGAAACCGTTGCGCAGAAAGCGAGATAGTCGATCCGACGATAGAGCGCCCCGCAAAGAGCGTGAACGCTCAAACAGGAGAGGCCCTCTACCCGAAAAGGGGATGCAGACTTATCGCATCGAAGTGGGTCATAATCACGGCATAATGCCGGGTAATATAGTGGGTGCTATCGCGAACGAAACCGGTATGGACAGCAAAGACATTGGACGCATCAATATTTTTGACGATCACAGCCTGATTGATCTACCTGAAGGGATGCCGAAGCAAATGTTCAATACCCTGAGGAAAGTCAAGGCATCGGGCCAACTGCTACTCATTTCTGAAATTGCGAGTGAAGGGAAAAGTGAAAAGCGCGCCACACTTAAAAAGCCAGAAAAGCCGGAAGCTCGAACAAAAGTTAAAACCAAAAAACGCCATAAGGACTTAAAAGATAAGGGTAAACCGAAAAGATTGAAGAAAAAGGAAAGAGCTAGCCGTTAGATTCCGGGTCTCCGCTTCTCTGCGCCCGGAATGACGGATCAGAAACAAAAAGTAAAATCGTCATTCCGGGCTTGACCCGGAATCTATCTATTCCGCCGCCAATACCTCCGTCACCACCTCGGTCTTGACCGAATTAGCGATAAAACATTGTTCGTGCGCCAGATGATGCATTTTTTCGAGCTTGGATAGATCGGGTTGCTGCTCCCCTGAAAACTTTATTACTGGCCGCAGTGTCACCCGCGTCATTGCTAGCTTGCCGTCATTATTTTTTTCCATCACGCCGACCGCGTCGTCGGTGTACGAATCGACCACGAATTTATTCTTCGCCGCTATGGAAAGAAAAAACAGCATATGGCAACTCGATAATGAGGCGACGAATGCTTCTTCCGGGTCTACATTGGCCTCTACCGAGAAGGGCGGGGGCACTACGTGCGGAGAAGATGATGCAGGGATAATGACGCCACCGTCGAATTCCCATTCGTGCCCGCGGCTATACTGATTATCGATATAGATTTCATCTTCGCCCCGATGCCAACGTACTTGGGCAAAATACTCGGACAATTTAGCCTCAGTGATCGATAGCCAGACTATCTTCGGGTGTTTGGTCTCGCTCAAGCATTCCGTAGTCGCGTATCACCGACGCCACCCTGAGGCGGTAATTCTGGAAAATTTCAGATCGCCCCCGCGCCTGTGCAGCCCGATGTTCAAAATTATTACGCCATGCCTTAACCGCGTCTTCGTCGCGCCAAAAAGATAGGGATAAATATTTTTCCGGATTGCTGAGACTCTGAAATCGCTCCAGCGAAATTAAACCTTCAGCTTTTTCGACCAGTGATTTCAATTCAGCGGCAATGGAAAAGTAACACTCTTTTTCGCTTGCTTTTGGCTCTAACTCAAAAATAACGGCAATCATGCTACCTCCCAGAATTAAATCAGTCTCCTTCGGCGACACCACGTCGCCGCCAGGCAGCGAGTCGCTCCCTGAACGAAGGCAAAAATATCAACACCACCGAGATCACCAGTAATCCTGTCGTCATCGGACGTATCCACATAAAACTAATGCCGTCGTACAAGTTCATCGCGCGCCCAAAATTATCTTCCAGCATTTGCCCGAGAATAAACCCGATCAGCATCGGCGCCAGCGGAAAGCCGGCAAAGCGCATGATAGTGGCCACTATACCCATTCCGGTCAGTATCAACAGCTCGGTCGCATTGTTTTGGCCGATATAGCTACCCATCATCGTGAAAAACAATATGAATGGGATCAGGTAATTGCGCGGCACCAGCAATAACTTGGCTATATAGGGAATAAGCGGCAGGTTGAGGACCAGTAATACAACATTACCAATATACATGGAAATAATCACGGACCAAAAAATTTCCGGATTGTCGATCATCAGTCTCGGACCCGGCGTGACATTGAGGGCAATCAGGGCACCGAGCAAAATAGCCGTGGTACCGGAGCCGGGAATGCCAAGTGTCAGCAGTGGAACAAACGATCCAGTACAGGCAGCATTATTCGCCGTCTCAGGCGCCGCGAGCCCTTTGAGCGAGCCCTTGCCAAACTCGGCCCGCTCTTCGCCTTTGGCCAGGTTTCGCTCGACTGCATAGCCCAGAAACGAGGCGAGGGTGGCACCCGCGCCCGGTAGCACGCCGATAAAAAATCCCTGGATCGATTGTCGTGCGATGACAGGCGCTATCTGCCTGGCTTCGGCTTTAGTGATGCGCAGGTCCTTGATCTCAGCGCCGACACCGCCAGTATTGGAGCGCTTGGGGTCGAGTACCAGATACAGCGCTTCGGGTAAGGCAAATAGCGCCATCGCCAGCGTGATAAAACTGATGCCACTTTGCAAATCCATTATTCCCATGGTAAAGCGAGGCGCGTTGAATTGCGCGCTTTCACCCAATGTCGCCAGCAGCAATCCTATAACCGTCATCATAAAAGCCTTGGCGACATGGCCCGTCCCGGTAAACGCCGAGATTGCCGACAGGCCAACAACCATCAATGCAAAATATTCGGCGGAATGAAACAGCAGGGCAACAGAGGCCAGTGCGGGCGCGAATCCCATCAATAAGATCGCACCAACCGTGCCACCCACAAACGAGGAGATGGCGGCAATGGTTAACGCCTTACCGGCTTTACCCTTGCGAGCCAGGGGATAGCCATCGAACGCAGTTGCCACTGTACCAGCAATTCCCGGGGCGTTGATCAGGATTGATGAGGTGGAGCCACCAAAAATCGCGCCGTAATAGACTCCGGCCAGAAGAATGAGTGCGGCGGGTGGATCGCCAATTTTGATCGCAATCGGGATCATAATTGCGATAATCGACATCGGCCCCAGTCCCGGCAGCATTCCTATTATGGTACCGATCAAACACCCGGCAATGACCATTAAAATATTTTGTATCGACAGGGCTGCCTCAAGCCCCTGGAGGATTCCTTCTACCATTCAATATTTTCCTTTATATAAACCAGGGCCAGGGACGAAGGAATATTCCCAATACTTCGTGTACCAGATACCAAATCAGAAATGCGGTAAAAACCGCTACGGGGAAGAGCACAATATACCGTCGCTCACCCAGGATCATACTACCGCCAGCCAGAAACGACGTCGTCGCAGCCAGGAAACCGATCGGGCGTAAAAGCAGCGCATAAGCAACCATTAGTGCTAAAAGCAATAAGGCCTGGACTAGCTTGTATTGCCGCATATTCCGATAATCGATTTCACTCGGATCGATCTCAGCCTGGTTATTTGGGCCTGTCTGAATAACTACAACCAGTCCTACGATGACACCGAGAACACTCAACACCTTCGGCATGGTGTTGGGTAAAAATGTCATGTTGAGCTCAAATGGAAGGAGATTGGCCTCCATCGTGATAAAGGCAGTGTAGCCGTAAATAAGGCAAATGAGGATAAAAATACCGGCAATAGCGCGGTCAAGCGTCATAAGAGTATTCCTAAGTAATAGAAATAGAGAAAGGCCGGAGCTCTATCGAGGAACCCCGGCCTTGTCGTCTATTGAACAATCAGTCTATTACAGGAAGCCAAGTTTTGTCATCAAATCCTTGATCACTTTTTCCTGATCTTCAAGAAAGGCTACGAAATCATCGCCAGGGTTGTAAATATTGACCCAGCCATTGCGCGCACGGACAGCTTCCCATTCCGGGGTGTCGTACATGCTGGCAAGGGCGTCCCGATAGGCATTCGCCAGGCCTTCCGGTATACCAGGAGCTGCAAAAAATCCCCGCCAGTTGACGAAAGTGACATCTATGCCCTGCTCTATTAGCGTTGGAGCATCCATGAACGCTGGTACCCGTTTTTCAGAAGTGACCGCAAGAATCCGCATCTCTCCTGATTTGGCGAGGGCAATTGCTTCGGAAAATCCGGTCGAACCGGCATCCACTTCGCCAGACAGGATCGCGGCATTAAGTTTTCCACCCGCATCATAGGGTATATATTTAACTTTGGTCGGGTCTGCGCCAGCCCCCTCGAAGGCCATGGCTGCTACCAGGTGATCCATGCCACCAGGCACCGAGCCGCCACCAATAGCGACAGCGCGGGGGTTCTTCTTATACGCGGCCACGAGATCGTTAAAATCTTTATACGGGCTATTTTTCCCGGTGATAATTGCACCATAGTCGCCGATGGTTCCAGCGATCATGGTCAGGTCACGAAAATTGTACGGGAAACGTCCGACCAGGGACCGGATTACGATCGGTGTAGAATTAACCATCAGCGTACCGTAGTTAGATTCCGCATTCTCGATCAGGAAACCGATGGCCTTGCCGCCACCGCCACCAGACATGTTTTCATAGGATGCCGATTTTACGATACCAGCTTTGGTCAGAGCTTCACCGGTACCACGTGCAGTGCCATCCCAGCCACCACCAGCGCCACCCGGGATTAAGAAATGAATTTTGTTGATAGCGGGGGCGGCCTGCGCTGCGAACGGCGCTATACCCACTGCCATGCCAACACTACTGGCTAGAGTGAGCGCCAACAGACTGCGACGGCTAATATTCGAAAATTTAATCATTGGATTTATCCTCCTGTTTATTGGTAAATCGCGATAAATTTACGCCGATTACAAGGGAGGAGAAACAAAAGTGCAATACTGGGTTTTTAATCTATTAAGTTTATTATGTTCATAATGTTCACGGCCTTTGTTTCCTGGTTGCGTAGGGTCGAATTCATTCGACCGCTCATACACCCGACAATATATTGCGCAACGGGTCGCAGGACAATAATGACGCCTTGATTCCAGTCATTATTGGCCGAATTAATTCGGCCCTACAGGCTTATTATTACTATTTGGATCAGAGTCGACAATAGTGACGCTCGGGGCGACCAACACCCCCGTAACTGACGTCAACCACGAGTTCATTAGTACTGACCAGATATTCCAGGTAGCGGCGCGCAGTGGTTCTGCTAACGCCTATCTTTTGCCCGATTTTTTCTGCACCTTGCGAATCAGGTAGCGATTGAAATAAATCGCGGACTTTATTGAGCGTCAACGCGTCTATCCCCTTCGGCAGTAGATTGCCTGATCGATTAGCAGCACTATCGGTTTTTGCCCGGGGCAGCAAACCATCGATGTCGGACTGTTCGACGGTATCCAGCGCATTCAAACGCTCAAAGTGATCCCGGTATCGACTCAACGAGTCGCGCATACGGCTGAACTCCAACGGCTTGACAATATAGTCAAATACCCCGCCATGCATCGCACTCTTCAGCGATTCAACGTCTTTGGCTGCAGTCACCAGTATGACGTCGATATTTAGATTCTCATCACGTAGGGATTTTAAAAAATCGAGGCCGCTCCCATCTGGAAAATGGATATCCAGCAAAATAAGATCCGGCTCCAGGATATCGATCATTTCCCGGCAGTCATCAAGGTTGTGGGCAATCCCGATTGCTTCGAATGCGTCCAGTTTTTCTACAAACCGGTGCTGAATTTCGGCAATACGGGGATCGTCTTCAGCAATGATGGTGCGGATAAGGCTCACGATATAATTCTTTCTATCGAAGCAGATTTTTGTTTGAGGTCTGCTTTCTTGGGCAGGTAAACGATAATCCGGCCACCGCCACTTTCATGATTTTGCACGCTTATTTGTCCGTGCAATTCCTTCAGGATGGTCGAAACCAGAAATAATCCATAGCCGTGACCCACTTCCTTTTTTGTGCTCACGCCCTTTTCAAAAATGCGTTGCTGGTCTTCAAGCGGTATACCTTCACCACTATCGTCGATTTCAAAAATAAGATCGTTTCCATAATCGCTCATCGTAAGCCTTATAGTGCGTTTGCCGTCGGGAAATTGTTTAAGCTTAAGACGGGTCGCTTCGAAGGCATTATCCAGCAGGTTTCCTAATAGTGTTACCAGGCTTTCGCGGGGTATCTGTTCGGGGATATCTTCCATATGGCTTTCGCGATCGACCACCAGCTCCAGTCCAAGTTCGCGCGCGCGATTGAATTTGCCGAGTAGGCATCCTGCGACTATGGGGTCGGGTACAGCATCAACCAGTAGATGAACCAGTTCCTGAACACCCTTGCTCTCCTGACCGATAAGTTCGAGCGCCTGGTCTTTGGCGTCGATTTGAATCAGGCCGGCGATAGTGTGCAGTTTGTTGGCATACTCGTGGCTTTGAGAGCGCAAAGTATCGGCATATTGCTCGATATGTGATAATTTTCGAGTCAATAGTTCTAGCTCACCTTTTGGGCGAAAGCTGGATACCACACCGGTCGTCTTTCCCCCGACCATTACAGGTAGGCGGTTTACAATCAGGCTTTGACCGTTAATCCATACTTCCTTGTCATGTTCCGGCTCACCGCTTTCTAGTGTGCTTAAGATATCGCTGTCGGGCAGCACCTGACGGATGTTTTGCCCGGTGAGCGTCTGGTCTTTTGGCAAGTTTAACGTCTCGACTGCTGTTTTGTTTATGGTGGTTATTATACCTTCGCTGTTGATCGAAATAATACCTTCGCGCACTGTTTCCAGCGTAGCATTACGTTCTTCAAACAGGCGTGCAATTTCCTCTGGCTCGAGCCCAAAAAGAATGCGTTTAAAGTGACTCGAGATGGCCATTCCGACCAAAACGCTGAGAAATAATGACGCGACGACAATCATGATGACCGACTTTTGATAACCCCTGATCGTTTCGTCAACGCTGTCCAGCATATAACCGACGCTAGTCACACCTATGACCTTACCCGTGTCGTCGAATATTGGTGACTTTCCGCGCATCGACGGACCAAGACTGCCAACCGCTTTCGAAACATAAGACTC
Source organism: Pseudomonadota bacterium (assembly GCA_022566015.1). Taxonomy (GTDB): domain Bacteria; phylum Pseudomonadota; class Gammaproteobacteria. The sequence goes on from JADFJT010000088.1 coordinate 10,252, forward strand.
ACCTTTTTCTATCGCGCGCTGATTATCGCCACCGACACGTTTTTTACCGATACGCTCCGGTATCGGGTGCGAGAAACGAATTCCGTCCAGGTCCCCGATCACGATAAAACGTGCGTCCGTATTGGAGCGTATGGATTCTGCCAGGGACTGAATTTGATCAACGTTCCGGTCGATTAAACCCTGTCGAATCTGTGGCAGGCTGGACACCACACGAGACAATTGCAACGCCTGTTCACCGATCCGCTGCTCGAGAATTACTTCGATATAACGCAGTGTAAAACTGCCACTGATAATCGCCTGTAATAAAACCACCAGTATCAAAGCGAGCATTATCCGGGTTTGCAGGCGTGCCTGCGTGAACAGATTGGTAATCTTAATCATTGAAACCCCCTGATCGATTATCAGCCCAGCTTACCTTCATTTGCGGTGAATATAAAACGCACAATATGCCTGCGCAAAATCGTAAGAATCGACTACGGCGCTTTACTGCAAGCGCGCGAATGAGTTAAATAGCATTCTTCGTCGGCCTGCGGGTCTAAATTCGATTCAAAAATGACAATAAAGCACTCGATCAAAGCAATAATGGGCGTGTTACTGGTTATATTTCCCGCGCTCCTGGGGGCGGGTGATAGCGCCGAGGCCAGGCCGCAACGCATTGTTTCGATTGGAATGTGTGCCGATCAGTTATTGCTGATTTTGGCCGAGCGCTCACAAATCGCCTCACTGTCTTCGTTCGCGACCCATTCAAATATGTCTTACATGGCTGACGCGGTGGGCGATATCCCGCTTAATAATGCCTCGGTAGAAGATGTGATTCCCTACCGGCCCGACCTGGTAGTGGGTACCGATTTTGCGGCCTGGGATACCACGCGCTTTTTGCGACAGCTGGGCTATGAAGTCAAACTAATCACCCCACCGACTACGATCGAAGAAATTTATACCATGCTACGCGAATTTGGACGCTGGACCGGCAATCAGCATCGTGCGCAGACTCTGATCAGGAAAATGAAACAGGACATAGAGACTATCCAGTCGCGTTATGCCGGGAAACCGCGCAAATCGGTTATCGTATACTCGCCTAACGGTTACACCATCGGCGCCAATACGCTCGAAAACGAAATTCTGAAGCTTGCCGGGTTTCGAAACCTGGCCGCGGAGATGGGCATAGACGGATTCCAGAAAATATCGTTGGAACGGTTGATCGCGGCCAAACCCGATGTTCTGCACATCGACAGTAACCGGTTAAATAGCAACTCGCTCGCGAGCGCCTATATCGGTCATCCAGTGTTAGATCGTGCAGTCAGCGAGAAAGACCAGGTATTCATCCCTGCACGTTTACGCATCTGTGCCGGACCGATGGTGACCGAAGCGATCGAATACCTGGCACAAAGACGATGAATCTGGCGCCAGTGTCGAATAAAACAATATCCAGTCAAGCCCTGTTAGGCACGATGTCGTTCGGCCTGATTATCATATTTATTGCAGCACTGATGGTAGGTCCGGTCGAAATCAGTCTGTTCGAGGCAGTAAACCAGTTCCTCAGGCAAGATGCCTCGATTGAATCGCTTATATTGTTTGAAATTCGCCTGCCGCGAGCGCTACTGGCGTTGTTAATCGGCGCGACCCTGGGGCTGGCCGGTGCCGCGTTGCAGGGTTTATTGCGTAACCCATTGGCCGAGCCTGGCATTATCGGCGTCTCCAACTGTGCGGCACTCGGCGC
>JADFJT010000089.1 GCA_022566015.1 Pseudomonadota bacterium
CCGGGCTAGTGACTGCCTGTTTGATATCTTGTCACTGTTGGCCCGTTAACCTGAAAACCGTCATTCCGGTATGCTTTTAGCCGGAATCCAGTGCCTTAATACTTAATTATATCAATAAGTTACAAAATATTCCCGCCTCGGCAACTGCTCCTCGATAACTGCTCCTGCGTCGCCTAAAGCGCCTACTGTTGGTATTCTACTTACGGGCATCCTGCCCTAATGCGTCGCCTAAGAGCGCCTACTAGTTGGTGCTCTACCTCCGATACGTCGGACCGACGGAGCGCCGCCCGCTACATCCATGCAGTCGTGCGCGGCGGTCCGACGTATCGGAATGACGTATTCTTTTTCAATGTTCCATGTTTAAAATAGCTATAAAGCATTTATTCTTTCGTATATCAATAGCTTACTCGTCTCTCGAAAAAGTTAATGGGACAGCAGTGATATCTTGTTTAATAGTTGCGATCGAAATTAGCTTGTATGCTAGCATTTCGAATCTTATAAAATTTCTCTATCCGCATTAAATGCAGCCAGTCAGAATCGATCCGGAATCCGTTTCACTTTATTTGCTCGCCAGTGACGAACCTTTATTGCTGCGCGACTGGCTGGATCAGGCGCGCACATCGCTCAAAAAGCTGGGTATCGACGATGTTCAGGTGGACGCGGCTGAAGCCAGTTATGACTGGGATGCTTTGTTCGATGAAAGTGGCGCAATGTCTCTTTTCGCGGATAAAAGATGTCGAATTATTAATATCAATAACGGCAAACCAGGCCAGACAGGAAGTCGGGTTATTCAGGCCTTGTGCGAGCAGCCACCTGAAGACGTGATATTTATATTCGTCGTTCCCGGGCTGGGGCGGCAAATGAAAAATTCCAGCTGGGTAAAGGCCTTGCAGCAGGCGGGAAAAATTGTCGAATTGAAGCCGATAACCAGCAATCAAATGAGTAGCTGGATCGTACAGAGAGCGAGCGAAAAACAGCTATCGATAGACCCTCAATCTGCGGCATTTCTGGCAGAGCGAACCGAAGGCAATTTGCTCGCTGCGGATCAGGAACTCGAAAAACTCTCGATACGGTTTGCGGGCCAGAAAACGATAGCGTTCGACGCGATTGAGCAGTCGGTAGCGCAGAGTGCCCGTTACAGTCATTTTGAGCTGGTGGAAGCCTGTCTGGCCGGCAATAGCAGGCGAGCGTTAAAAATTCTGGGAAGTTTACAGGGTGAAGGCTATGTCACTGCCCAATTACGCTGGCCGTTGCAGTCGACTCTGGAGCAATTATCACGGTTGAAACAGGCCAGATTGAAGGGTCACCTGAGTGATGGTCTGTGGCAGGAATTGAGAATATGGCGTTCAAAACAACGCTTGTTTGAAACTGCTTTGGGCCGGTTGGGGCTCGATCAAATTGAGCGTTTGCTGCAAAGTTGTGCTACATTAGATCGTATCAGCAAGGGTCAGCAAGACAGTAAATTCCCCGGCTGGGACTGGTTGCAAGCCAGATCGCTGGTTTGTGGTTTTAGCGGGTTAGATTTACCGTTGCAACAGGATTAATCGATGAGCGTCGCGTTACAAAATAAAATTGAATCGACTAATACGAATCTAAAACAGTATATGAGCCAACTGGGCCGCGAGGCTCGACTGGCAGCCGACGAGTTGGCTATCGCCGACCCTGCGAAAAAGAATGCTGCATTACTGAATATAGCTGGGGTTATCGATGCCCAGCGTGCATTGATCGTCAAGGAAAACCTCAAAGATATGCGCAATGGTGAATCCGATGGACTAGACGAAGCCATGCTCGATCGACTACTGCTCACCGATGATCGAATCGACGCGATGCTCGAAGGATTGCAACAGGTTGCAGCACTCGCTGATCCGATCGGTGAAGTGAGTGAAATGGCTTATCGCCCTTCAGGAATCCAGGTCGGAAAAATGTGCGTACCACTCGGGGTCATAGGTATCATCTATGAGTCCAGACCTAATGTCACAATCGATGCCGCCGCACTGTGTCTGAAATCGGGCAATGCGAGTATTTTACGCGGGGGAAAGGAGGCCATTCATTCCAATCAGGCAATTTATCGGTGTATCGAGCAAGGATTAAAGCAGGCGGGATTGCCGCTGCATTCGGTACAGGTGATTAATACCGTCGATCGCGAAGCTGTCGGACTGATGTTAAAAATGAGTGAATCAATCGATGTGATTATTCCACGCGGGGGCAAATCCTTAATCAGGCGCATTGCTGCCGAATCCAGTATTCCAGTGATCAAACATCTGGATGGAATATGCCATGTTTATATCGATGATAAGGCTGATAAAACAATGGCAGTAGACATAGCGTTTAATTCTAAGACCAGGCGTTTCGGTGTCTGCAACGCGATGGAAACTTTGTTAGTGGCGAGCCCAATTGCCGAGTCTGTGCTGGCAGAACTGGTACCCAAACTGGTTAAGCGAGGCGTCGAGCTCCGGGGCTGTCCACGCACTTGCAGGCTCCAGGGTGATGCAATTAACCCCGCAAGCGAAGAGGATTGGGAGACCGAATATCTCGCACCGATACTATCGATCAGGATTGTGGACGATATGAATCAGGCGATCGAGCATATCAATCATCACGGCTCTCACCATACGGATTCTATCGTGACCGAAGATTTTAGTCGCGCTCGCCAATTTTTGCGTCGAGTCGATTCCAGTTCGGTCATGGTCAACGCCTCGACAGCCTTTGCCGACGGATTCGAATATGGCCTGGGTGCTGAAATCGGTATCAGTACCGACAAGTTGCACGCACGTGGACCGGTGGGGCTGAAAGGTTTAACGTCACAGAAATACATCGTGTTTGGGGACGGGCATACCAGATCTTGAGCATGATTGGTATTTTCGGCGGAACATTCGATCCCATCCATAATGGTCATCTTCATGTCGCGCAGCAAGTTTTGGATCTTGTCGCGCTAGACCAGGTGCACTTCCTGCCCTGTGCTATTCCTGTCCATCGAAGTGTACCTTACGAGAGCGCCGAGAATCGATTGCGCATGATCGAACTGGCGATAGCGAATCAGGAGAAATTCAGGCTGAATACCCTTGAGATGAGACGCGACGGCAAATCCTACATGGTCGATACCTTACGTGATATAAAAGCAGGATTTCCTGGTCATACCATTTGCCTGATTCTCGGTGCCGATGCTTTTAATCAGATAAAGGGCTGGAAATCGCCAAGGGAAATATTACGACTGGCGCATTTAATAGTCTGCCGCAGGCCGGAAGTTACGCTCGACAACGCAATATTCTCAGACCATTGGGTGGAGGCCTCGGCCAGCCTGGGCGACTCCACCGAGTCCAGTATCCTGCCACTGGAAATTAATGAAAATCCGTGTTCGTCCACCAGAATTCGAGATATGCTGGAAGCGCAAACGGCAGAAATCCAGTGCCTGCATCCAGCTGTGTATGAATATATCCAGGACCATCACCTCTATCATTAAATGATACAAACAAGTAAATGACTCAATTAGAACCGTTATCAATTCAGACCGAAGTGACAAAAAAACTGGTATTACAGGCGCTGGAAAGCTTGAAGGCCGTCGATATCATCCTGCTCGATGTTAGAATTCAGGCCAGTTTTACCGACTTTATGATATTTGCCAGTGGCACTTCCAGTCGGCACGTCAAATCCATTGCATCCGCAGTGATCGATGCTGCTAAGCTCGCCAAATTACCCCCCTACGGTGTCGAAGGTGAAGATGTGGGTGAATGGATACTGGTGGACCTCGGAGACGTCATTGTCCATGTTATGTTGCCAGACACGCGCCAATATTATGAAATCGAGAAACTCTGGAGTGAAGAACTAGTATTAGCAAACTCCGAATAGTAGCGCCTCGCCCGATATGCAAATTCAAATTATTGCCGTGGGCCAGAAAATGCCAGCCTGGGTAGAAGCAGCCTGCTCTGATTATTTGAAACGCATGCCACGCGAAATTGCTATTCAAATGACTATTATCGCACTCGCTCAACGCCAGGCAAAAAATTCAGTCGACAGTTACCGCCGCCAGGAATCGATGCAAATAATAAAGAAAGTTGTCCCTGGCAGTTTCAGCCTTGCGTTGGATGAGCGAGGCAAACAGTGGACCAGCAATGACTGGGCGCAGCAACTGGAGCACTGGATGCAACACTACCCGCGCATCAATCTTATTATTGGCGGCCCCGATGGACTCGACAGTAAATGCCGTGAAATATGTCAACAAACTGTATCTCTGGGGCGAATGACAATGCCGCATGCACTCGCACGAGTGGTTCTGGTCGAACAGCTATACCGGGCATGGAGCATACTCAACGGCCACCCCTATCACCGCGAATAGACAGACGCTGGCAGTGTTTCAGGCTATCATAGGGTATTTTAGAAGCCTCTGATCAAGTCATGAACGAACATCTTGAGCCCGAAATACTCAATCCCTGCGTTGTAAAACTGAGCAATAGCCGTGCCCATGCCTGTTTAACCTGGGCTTGCGTTCCACGCCCTGATCTGAACGGTCCGACGCTTCGGCATTTTGAATTACAATCTGATGCGCCCAGACTTAATCAGAGGTTCCTTAATTTATTTGAATCCGTCGAATAATTTAAACAGCTTAATCTACTCATATCATCGCCATGAACGTCAGTGAAGAAATCCTTGTCAATATTACTCCTCAGGAGACCCGAGTCGCGATAATGGAAAATGGTTCTTTGCAGGAGGTTTGTATTGAGCGACAGGATCACCGTGGCATCGTCGGTAATATCTATAAGGGTAAGGTAAACCGGGTATTGCCGGGCATGGAGGCAGCCTTCATTGACATCGGCCTGGCAAAAAACGGTTTTTTGCATGTGTCTGATATTGACACTGGTAACGACAATGGCAACGAGGATGAAGACGCCACGGTAATGTCCCTGAAGCCGGTGGTTAATCAATTACTACATGAGGGTCAGGTGCTTTTAGTGCAGGTGGTGAAAGATCCGATGGGAACCAAGGGTGCTCGGCTTACCACGAGCATTTCAGTACCCTCGCGCTACCTGGTGTATTTACCCAATTCTTCGACGATCGGAATTTCGGTAAAAATAGAGGATGAAACCGAGCGCGAAAGACTGCGTACTCTGATTGTAGAATGTATGGATGAGTATCGATGCGGCGGGTGTATCGTGCGCACTGCGGCCAAAGGGGTTGACGATGAGGAATTAATTCGCGATATCAAATTTCTGTGTACCCTATGGAGCGCATTGCAGGAATTTGCCGAAAAGGTAGGCCCTGGCACCCTGGTACACGAAGATTTACCGCTTTCGATTCGAACCTTACGCGATATGGTGGGAAAGGATACCAGTGTGGTCAAGGTAGATTCGCGCGAAACCTATCAAAAAATGGTTGAATTTTCTACGCGATTCATTCCTGACTTGACCGCTGAAATAATTCATTACCCTGGTGAACGACCATTATTCGACCTGTATAACGTCGACGACGAAATCCAGCGAGCATTGGGGCGTCAGGTAAGCCTGAAATCAGGTGGATATTTGATCATCGATCAAACCGAGGCTATGACTACAATCGACATTAATACTGGCGCGTTTGTCGGGCATCGCAATCTGGAAGAAACAATTTTTAGAACCAATATGGAGGCATCACAGTCGATAGCGCGGCAACTTCGTCTGCGTAATTTAGGTGGAATAATTATTATCGACTATATCGACATGGAAGACGATGGGCATAAAAGACAGGTATTAAAATCGCTCGAGAAGTATCTCGATAAAGACCATGCTAAAACGCAAGTGTGTGAAGTATCGCCGCTAGGACTGGTAGAAATGACGCGTAAACGCACACGCGAAAGCCTCGAACATGTACTTTGCGAACCCTGTGTCGTTTGCCAGGGCCGGGGGTCACACAAGACAACCGAATCTGTCTGTTATGAAATTTTTCGCGATATACTTCGAGAGGCCCGCGTGTACGATGAGGCACAGCAGTTGCTGGTAATGGCCAGCCAGGATGTTATCGATCGATTGCTCGATGAAGAAGCAGCAAACCTTGCAGATTTGGAAACCTTTATAGATATTCCTGTCAAACTTCAGGTAGAGGCTCACTTTTCGCAGGAAACCTATGATGTGGTGCCGGTTTAGCTCGTACCATCTCATTGAAACCAATGGCTACACTGATTCGACTCGTATTTACGCTATTGTCATGGACGATCATTCTGTTCGCGCTGGCTACGATTGGCCTGCGCATTGGCCTCGCAAACATCGACTCCTATAAAAACGAAATCGAAAGCTGGATCGCCAAAGATGTGATCCCCGGTACCAGCTTTGTAGAATTGCGGGGAGGTTGGGATCAGTTCAATCCGGTATTACATTTGACCAGGGTGTCGATCACAACACCGGACAAAAGTCAGGCCCTGGCGATCGATGAAATCGTTGTCGAGTTCGATTATTTCCGTAGCCTCTGGTATCGGACTCCAGTGGTATCCGAAGTAACCGGCATGCTGGCCAAATTGAGCGTGCGAAAAGACCTCACGCAGAAATGGTGGCTGAATGATATTCCGCTTTCTTTTGCCAGCAGTGATCAAACAGTTTCGAGTTTCGAAGAGTTGATGGCTCAAATGCCACACTTTATACAGATTGAACTGGATCAACTGGAGATCGACGACCAGGCCAGTGGTCAAAAATATCGTATCAATCAGGTTCGGATCGATATGCAGCAACGTGAAGACTCTATCCATTGGCAATTGAGCGCTATTTTGCCCGAGGCACTCGGTAATCGTCTCAATATCAAATCGATTATCAAACACGATAACAGTGTACTTTATTTGAAATCGAATTCGCTGGAGCTGACTCGTATTGCCGAATTGCTTGATATTAAAGTAGGCAATTTACTCAGCGCCGAATTATCTGGCGAGCTCTGGATTAACCTGCTCGATAATCGTACGCCGGTGCTGAATGGGAAGGTATCGATAGCGCGAGGGTTGTGGCAGACAAGCCCAGATAACAAGCCGCTCGAATTTGCACTAGACGTTCGCATTAATGCGTCGCGCGTCGACAAGCAGTGGAAATTAGGTACTTATTTCGAGAATTTATCGGTTAATAGTCAGACTCTACAAGGGTTTAATTTGCAGCTACGACTGACCGCTAACGGAAACCGGACTCTGGTCCAGGGATGGGTTGAAGAATTTGAGCTAAACAATGTGGTTCTACTTCGCGAGCCGTTTCTGTCGCCAGAAACTGCAGCAATGATTGAGCAAAGCCAGATGCGGGGGCGGCTCAATAATATCTGGTTTAGTGTGGATCCGGCGGATATCGGGAGTATCGAACTCTCGGCAAACATCGCCAATTTCAGCAGCAGTCCTGTTAATGCCATCCCGGGGATTAAGGGTCTTAATGCCGACTTCACCCTGGGCAGGCGAAATGCGGCTCTTCACCTGACGGGAGATAAAATGTCGCTCGATTTTGAAGACCGGTTTAAAGCGCCGATCGAATTCGATCAGCTGCAATTACAGGCAAATATTAGCCTGGTGGATAAAGGCCTGGTTATCTCGGTGCCCAAATTTGAGGGGGTTAATACTGACATCAGGCTGTCTGGCCGAATGCAGTTGGAAACAGACCAGGCTAGCGCCCCTTTTCTTTATCTACGAGCGCAGTTCAAAGATGGCAGGGGTAGTAGCCACGGGAGGTATTTGCCGCTCAAAATACTCAACAAAAAAGTGGTAGCCTGGCTAAATCGGGGGATCAGAAAGGTCGATATTTCAGCGGGTGAATTATTATTTCATGGCCGCGTCGATGGCATTAATTATTTTGGTGCGAAAAATACAGGGGAAATGGTTGTCGACTTCGACATCGATAATGCCGAGATTTTATTCCATCCGGACTGGGCGCCGGCGCGACAGGCATCGGGTCGGGTCATGTTTCACAATTCGAGTATGACTATCGATATTGAGCGGGTCAAATTTGGGAGAATCGATAACGGCAAAGGCAGCATATCTATAGCGAATCTGTCCAGTTCCGTGGTTGAAATTGATTTAGATACCCGCACAACTACCGCCAATGCGTTACAAACCTGGTTTAGCATTCCACCGGGTCGCAGGCATGAGTTTATCGGTAGATATCTGCAGGATATCGAAGGTACGGTGCAGGCAAAACTCGATATTTCAATACCGGTGAATAAGAGTAGCGCCAAACAAAAGGTTGATGTGCGTCTGAAATTCGATAAAACCAGGCTTCGGGCGCCTGCCTGGGGCGTCGAGCTATCAGATATAAATGGCATAGTGCGCATAACAGGCAAGGGTGTTTCGGCAAAGGGACTCAACGCGCTTTACTTTAAAGACCCGATCGTTGTCAGCATCAGCAGCACTGCACAGAACAGACAAACTATTGTGCTGGCAAAGGGAAAAATAACTTCTCGCAATGTGTTCAATCGATTGCCAGAATTCATCGTTCAGGGGGTTGAAGGTCACAGCCCCTGGCAAATCAGGCTTGCCATTGCAAACCAACAGGATAATCAGAGGCAGCCAGTGGTGTTAATAAGAGCCGCCAGCCAACTCGAAAATACCACGGTTTCACTCCCGGAACCCTTTAGCAAAAGTCCCAAAGTACAGCGCGAACTTTCTGCTGAACTGGCAATTTTCGGAGCTGGTGATATGAGTTTTAAGGTCAAATATGGGCCAGATATCAAGCTGAGAGGAAGGCTTGATAAGGACCAGCGGGGAAGCTATCGACTGGCAGCGATGGACATAGGTTTTTCTACCCCGCTCAAAGAACCTGCAACCAGAGGCCTTAGGATTTACGGTTTATTACCCAGCTTGCCACTCGATGACTGGCTTGTTTTAGGTAAGTCCATCGTCGATTCACAGTCAGAAGGTGCACCGGGCATGACTGAATTACTCGAGGCCATCGACCTTAAAGTTCAGACCGTATCATTCTTTGGGCAGGATAATCTCAATATGGATTTTAATCTGACTCGAACGCCACAGGGTTTCATCGGCACAGTTGATACGTCTCTTATAAGAGGCAAATATAAAATACCTTTTTTGCACTCGGCGGCTGACCCGATTAGAGTCGACCTTGAATTTCTTAAGTATCGATCGCTGGATACTCAATCTAAGTCAACCGGAGTATTACCCCAGGATCTATTTGACATTCGTTTACGCAGTGAAGTATTTGAATATAACGATGTGGTATTTTCCGATCTTATGATCGATGCTCATTTGGAGACTGATACGTTGGTTATTGACGCGATGGAATTGCGGCACAACAATTTGGTCATTAAATTAAGTGCGCACTGGCAATATATCCCCAGGGTAAACGAGCATTTTACAACCGCCAGTTTTTCAGTCAAAGGCAAGCAATTTGGGCAAACCATTGCTAGCCTGGACATCGGGGATATCATGCATAATGGAGAAGTTGACATCGAAGGTCGCGCAGGTTGGTCTGGAGAATTATTACGCATCAACTGGGACAGTTTAATTGGTGAAGCCAGATTTAAGGTATTGGACGGGGTACTAAAAAATGTCGATCCAGGCAAAGGTCGTTTGGTTGGCCTGTTTAATATTAGTTTATTACCCAGGCGTTTGTTGCTAGATTTTTCCGATGTAATCGGCGAGGGTATGCAGTTTGAAAAATTAACGGGTAATTTTAAAATCGACCAGGGAAATCTTTATACCGCAGATACCTATCTTGACGGGCCTGCTGCTAAAATTTATATCTCCGGGCGGACCGGCCTGGTTGCGCGGGATTACGACCAAACCATGATTGTAGTGCCCCAGGTGCGCGGCACTTTGCCTGTGTTGGCTGCCTGGTTATCTGGTAGTGCCGCTGGTTGGGCTGTGCTCTTATTGCAGAAATTGCTTAAGAAAGCAATCGATAAGGGTGTGGCGACTAAATATCGAGTGACTGGCACCTGGGATGACCCGATAATCGAAAAAATAAAAGTAGTTAAAGAAACTACCAAAACAAACTAAAAGAGTAAATAGAGTGTGGAAATAAATAAATCGATTATATTTGCGGTATTATTGGCTATTGCGCTGCCGCTAAAAGCTAACAGTTCGCGTATCTTCACGCTCAGCGCAGACGAGTGGGCTCGACCCCGTAGCGGGGCGGTGATAGCAGAATTCGGTGCGCTACGGGCCGCTGTGTCTTATTGGGAAAAGGGGCTGGACGCTGTTATTTTAATACGCCATCCCGGCGAGGATAGCGGTGAAATATGGGCGTCTGAGTTACGCGACTGGATGATTTCGCTAGGTGTGCCTTCAGACTATATTACACTAGTCTCGGGCAGCCAGGCACCTGACGAGATCAAATTAATTGTCGGCAATCGAGAGGATATCAAGCAATGAATACCGGTGAGTTAATGTCGTCAACTCAGGATCTGGTCAGTAGCCAGATATTGCAGCCAACTGGCCTTAGCCTGGATCATCTGGGCAAGTTTCTCGACCAGTTGCATGGAAAGCATATCGATGCAGGAGATTTGTATTTCCAGACCAGTCAGCAGGAATCGTGGGTGATGGATGATGGTATTATTCGTGAAGGATCGTATAGCATGGAAAAGGGAGTCGGTATTCGGGTGGTATCGGGAGAGAAAACAGGATTTTCCTATTGCGACGATTTACAGCAGAACGCTATTTCGCAGGCGGTTAAAAATGCTCGCATAATAGCCAGTCAGGGGCAAAATGCATCTTCCCAAATTGCACTCAACACGCAAACCTTCAATGCCCTGTATACACACAAAAATCCTATAGATGGTCGCAGTGCCGAAGACAAGGTTGATCTACTCAAAAAACTCGATGTCTACACGCGCTCGCTGGATGAGCGAATTGAACAGGTGACTATTTCACTTGCCGGGGGAATTGATCATATTTTAATTGCGGCCACCGACGACACATTGGCCAGCGATATTCGACCGTTGGTGCGACTCAATGTGACAGTTTTAATACATTACAAAGGCCGCCGCGAACAGGGTTCTGCCGGTGCAGGTGGACGCCATGGCTACGATATATTTTTTGATACCGACCGCGCCTACGAACTGGCCCGCGAAGCGGTACGGCAGGCTGCTGTTAATCTCGAATCGGTGGCGACGCCAGCCGGTAGTATGCCGGTAGTGCTGGGGCCAGGATGGCCGGGTGTGTTACTGCACGAAGCGATTGGTCACGGACTCGAAGGAGATTTTAACCGCAAGGGGACTTCAGCATTCAGTAATCAAATTGGCCAGAAGGTCGGCTCTTCGGTTTGTACCGTGGTAGATGATGGAACACTCGAAAATCGACGCGGTTCGCTTAGTATTGACGATGAGGGTGTACCAGCGGAATGCACTATTTTAATCGAAAATGGCATACTCAAGGGTTATATGCAGGACAAAATGAATGCTCGATTGATGGGTACGCGTTCGACTTCGAATGGTCGGCGTGAATCCTTCGCACACTTGCCAATGCCACGCATGACCAATACCTATATGCTCGCAGGCGAAAGTGACCCGGAAGAAATCATTCGTTCGGTCGACAAAGGTCTCTATGCAGTCAACTTCGGCGGCGGGCAGGTCGATATCACCTCGGGTCGTTTTGTATTTTCACTTTCTGAAGCCTATCTGATCGAAAAAGGCAAGATAGGTGCGCCAGTCAAAGGTGCCACCCTGATCGGATCCGGCCCCGAAATAATGGGAAAAATTTCAATGGTTGGCGATAACCTGGAACTCGATCAGGGGATAGGAGTCTGCGGCAAAGAAGGTCAGTCGATACCGGTAGGCGTCGGTCAGCCAACCCTAAAAATTGATGAAATTACCGTTGGCGGGACTGATGGTTAAAATCAATGGGGTCAGTATCGATTGATTTATATTTAATCAATGGGTCAGATCGTAGGGCGCAATAACCAACGGGCATTGCGCCGTAAATCAATCGATACTGACCCCATTTATTTATACTGTCAATTTATCGGGATCACCACTAACCCACTCTCCCACATCCTCATAAATCGACAGCATCGCCGGTAAT
>JADFJT010000090.1 GCA_022566015.1 Pseudomonadota bacterium
ACTCGAACTTATCGTTTCTGCTCGTGCGATACATGGTGTAGAGAACGCCATTATCGACAACGATGCCGGAATACCCCGTTCCGAGCGACCGATGCCAGAGCTGCTTCGGACCGCCCTCGGGCCACTTGTCCGCCAACCCGCTCCAGGCCAGTTTCTTGATGTAACCGCGCTCCCAGTCACAGTCCCAGGTTGCATTGGGATTAACCCCGACCGAAGCATCATCTTCGCAACCTTTTTGGTACGGGGGCAGTTTCACATTGTACAAATCAACCACCGCAAACACCCAGTGTGGTGCCCAGAACATTAACATTAACGGTTCCTTACGTGCCTCTGCTCCCTTAATTTCTGCAATTAGGGCACCTTCGCTGCCTGCTGGAACCGACGTGAAATCAAGCCCAAAAGCCTTAATACGATCAATGTTGGTTGTACCCCAGTCAGCTGGATAGTCGACAAAACGTCCTTTGGGGAAGGTTTCCGCAGTGGCAAATACCTGAACACAATTGTTCAGCGCCTTGTAGTCGGGCAGACCAGGACATTTTTCTTTTGCAGCGTTGTTGTAAAACCAGGATTCCACTGGAACCAGGCCGAGGTCTCCCAATTCCTTGACGTTACCGGAAGCGAGGGCCTTATCGTAGTGTTCACCGATGTTTGAGCTCCATATTTCCATAGTGGCTGATATGGTGTTGTCTTCCAGTGCTATCATCTGTGGGAAGTAGCCCGCAGTCACGTATTCAACGTTATATCCCATTCGTTTGAGTATTTCGCCGGCGACATGGGTGGATATATGCTGACCAGTCCATTCATTGATAGCCAGTTTAATAGGGTCACTTGATTCGGGTACCGCTGCCTGCACGTTACTTGTCAACCCTAAGGCCACCAAAGTAAACACAGCTAAACAGGTTCTAAATTTCATCGAATGTCCTCCGCAGATTTATAAATTGGTTGATTATTATTGGATTACGTCAACCTTAGGATCGCTTAGTATAACAAACACTTCAAAATTATGAAGTTGTCTTAAGGGTTATAATAAATAAATTAGTCAATTACCCTGTAAAGACTAAATTCGAAAATTACCTACCTGCTTTGGTGGCCAATGCGGCTTTGATTTTCGCCCGGGAATGGTTTGATTTTTATCGATGGGCTATCTATTTCCGGCACCTGTAATGTGTATAGAAGATTTGCTACCAGTCGATTAACTGTCGGTCTCGATAAAACCCGCCGCTTTGCTGGTTATCACCCGAAGTCGCGAGCCAAATTGTGGTATCGACCCCTTCTTCGAGTGTGCGTTCGGCATTCGATCCACCCATATCGGTACGTACCCAGCCAGGACATACCGCATTGATGGTGATACCACTGCCTTCGAGTTCGGCTGCAAAAATGGCAGTCACTGCATTCAGCGCCGTTTTTGAAATGCGATATCCGGCATATTGGCCCCCCATGTCTGACAACTGCCCCATCCCCGAGGAAATATTGACAATATTTGCACTGCCCGACTGTCGCATTAGCGGCAACAACGCATTGATTAGCATGACCGGGCCAACGGTATTCACTTCAAAACTCCTCTTAAGGGTATCGGCGCTGGCATCGCAAATACTCGCTGCCTCGCCAAGTTGGCCATCGATTAATATACCGGCATTATTAATCAATACATCGACTCGTCCGTGCTTATCGGATAAATAGATAGCCAGTGCATTGATATCTTCGAGGGAAGCTACATCCAGTTTAACCGCCTCTACAGACAGTTTTTTTTCGCGTAAGTCACGCGCGGCTTGCTCACCCATTTCCAGATTGCGACATCCCATCAATACGTGGTATCCGCGCTCGGCTAACACTTTACAGGTAGTTAAGCCCATACCGCGATTTCCACCTGTGACTACGGCAACCGATTTATCGTTCATTGCTACCCCTGCAAATTCATATGTTGTGTATTGTCTAGACCATCGGAGTTAGTTCCTTTTTATACACTCAGTATTGCGATAGGGCAAACATTCGCCTGTCTGCGTACAAAGACCATTGTTGCCTGGTCATTGATGACAACAGGCCGGGCATACCGCCGAGTAAACGCGACCGCGTGTCCGAGAGGTTTTATCGCATTCACAACCATGAAGTATCAGGCTGCGGTATTGGTTTGTTAATCGTCATGCGCGTGGCCGAATTACATCAGGCCAGGGTGTCGTTGGATAATGCCGATTCTTGATTCGGACTAAAAGCCAATGTTCGCTTTCCTAAGAAAACTTAGAATTACCGAGGACAAAAAAACTGACTATCGCCGTCGATACTTTTAATCCTGTCTTCCAAATACACGCTCGAGCAATTTGCTTGTTCTGGCTAGCGGGTTGGCACGAATATTAGCTTCTTCTTTGGCAATCAGCACAAACAGGCCTTCGATAGCTCGATCAGATGCGTAGCCTACCAGGTCGGGGCTGACCTTCTTAACAAACGGTATTTTGTTATATCGTGTGACAACATCGCCGTAATACCGGGTCGCTCTGGTCATATCCAGTGCGTTGCTAATCACCGGTAGAAACGCTGCTTTCAACGGTGCTGATGTAGTTCTCCTTAAATAATTAGTGGCAGCATTCGGTTCGCCACGCAGAATTGAGAGTGCATCATGGATTGTGAGCGATCTGATCGCATTGACAAAAATAGGTTTAGCACCAACCGCCGCGTTTTCGGCACTCCGATTAAGTTGAAGAATAAACCTGTCAACCTGCTTAGCTAGCCCAATATCCCTTAATGCTTTTTCCACTTTACGAACTTCAGGAGGGAAAGGTATTTTGATTCGTGGATTATTAAAATATCCGTCGACCATTGAGGCCCGACTGGAACCTTTGGTAATACCCTGGATCAGCGCTTCTTTTAATCCTTTAGCAATTTCCTGGCTGGTGAGCGGAACTGCTTCCTGCTCGATCAGCACATTGATCGCCTGCCTCAGGTCTTCAGTTTTGCACCCATTTATAATAAATAGCAGCGCAATCACCAACACGAAATTTACCGAAAAATGCATAACCTTATGACCTTAAATTTAAATGGCTAACTCAAATTAGTCGATTTCAATGATTTTTGAACTCTACTTTCAATTCAATATATCAACGTAAAACTATATCATAGTATTAAATCTTTACGTTGATACGGAGCTTGCCGTGACTATACTAAAACTACTATTTATTCGCCGACTTTAAAATAACGGCCACTAACGCATCGCTCCTGGAGTAGCTAACATGAAAATGAAGAATTTGCTTATTTCGTTACTGGTGACGGGCCTAATTGCCGGTCCCGCCTTTGCAGCAACCCATAAAAACAAAACTAAACTGCTCCCCTACGGACTTCAAAAAAATCTCAATCTGGGCAAGCCATTGCCACCGGGATGGTTAAAGAAATTAGGCAAAGGGAAAGTGCTCGAAAAACAAGTTTACAATCATGGTAAAATTGTCGTTCCGCTCGACAGTAATGGATTACTGACCATTCGTATCGAGGGGAAATTAATCCGCTTGTACGAAGCAACCAGAGAAATAGCCGAGATATTAAATTAAGGAACCTTATTTGACCTGGAAGAAATTTCAAAAACCACTTTCAGACGAATCTGGAATTCCCTATCTGACTGACCCTCGACACGACAGAACTGTTCTGTAGATTCGAGGCCACCTCCATAATCTTCCCGCTGGTATCACTATATAATCCTTACAGGACAATATGGTGATACTTTTCAATCAACGATTGCAAGTCAGGGAATGCTTACGCATTCTTGTAATCAAGCCCATCTCCTGGATGGCTTAAGGAGAAGCATTTCCTTTCAAACTTTATTACGGACAGATAGAGGATGTTATGAAAAACGAATTTGGAATAGCTCTATCGATTGGATTGTCGCTTATATTGCCGTTTGTATTTCCAGAATCTGTTTGATGGAGTCCGGATACAGTGCGAAAAAGGATCCCACGATTTAAAAGCAGGCATTGTGACACTGGCCAGAAAACTGGGACCCATTCCCTGTTTACTCAATTTTGGTACCTATTACCCTGCTAGCGGATTAGCTGGCTTTTGTACGGCGCGCGGCGCATCTTTGCTGGCTCCAGCGACCTCTAAATTGAGCCTAATTCAGCCACGACATTTCTCAGGATCTGCAGTATCTTATACAGTCCTGTTGTCGATCGTGCTGCTGGCCAGTGTGATGACTGGCTGTTCATCATTCAAAGTTGTAATGGACTCTGATTTATTAATCCAGGCACCCGAATATCCCGCCCAGCAGGTCAAGTCGGTTAAATTCGGATCATCTGAAGCCCGAGAAGATCCAGATCAGAAATTAAGTAGTTCCAGATCAGGCGCCGCCCTGGTACAGGGATTCACTGTCCTCGCTGAAACCACGTTGCTCGACCCTATCATTAGACCGGTTTCATATGCAAAAGCCTACTATGGACTAGTATTAAAATCGGTAGGTGGTTTTCTTCAACGTACCGCGATCAATAGATTTAAATTCCCGGCTTTAGAAAGCATGCCCATCCCGCCAGTCACCAATGCGCCAGCAATGGATCTAGCGGAATGGGAGCGGGAACTCGATGGAATTGTCGAATCTAGATCTTCGACAGGAAAAATTCGTTTTCTGATCGACGGGAACGAATATTTTCCTCGATTAGCCGATGCCTTTAACGATGCTGAAGACACAATCGACATTCGCACCTACATTTTTGACAACGATGATGTTGGCCTGGAATTCGCCAATATCCTACGCACTAAATCAAAAGAAACCGATGTCAGGGTGCTAGTGGACGGTCTGGGCGATCTTGTCGCAACTAACCTCGACTCAGAGACAATGCCTGTCGATACTGAGTTACCATCGTCGATCACTAATTACCTGAGGTACGAGTCGAAAGTGCGCGTTCGGGTTCAAAGCAATCCGTGGTTCACAGGCGACCATGTCAAAACTACTATCATCGATAAAAAGCTCGCCTTTGTCGGCGGTATGAACATCGGCCATGAATATAAATACGACTGGCACGATATGATGATGGAAGTGACAGGACCTGTCGTCAAACAACTTCAATATAAATTTGATAAAACCTGGGCTAAGGCAGGCTTGCTGGGTGATTTAGCCTATTTTGCTCGTTCGCTGCGTGGATATAAGCGCGACCCCGCTAAAGATGGCTATCCCATCAGGATAATGACTACGAGCATTCATAATTCGGAGATTTATCGTGCACAGATTGCAGCAATCAGGCGCTCTAAAAACCGAATCTACATACAAAACGCCTATTTTTCTGACGACAGTATCCTTTATGAGCTCGCGAAAGCTCGGCGCCGCGGTGTAGACGTGCGTGTGATCGTATCATCGGGGAATGATAATGGTGTGATGAAACTAAGCAATGAATCGACCATCAATACCATGCTGAAAAATGGTATTCGTGTATATTCCTACCCGGGTATGACGCACATCAAGGCGGCACTATATGACGGCTGGATATGCCTGGGATCAGCCAACTTCGATAAAATGAGTTTACAGGTCAACCAGGAAATCAATCTTGGTACCTCGCATCCTGAAACTGTGCAAAAGCTATTAGATCGAGTTTTTATGCCTGATTTCGCGGCTTCCAAAGAATTGTACGAACCTATACCCTTGCGATGGACCCATCGTTTCGCTGAATTAATTGCAGACGAGATTCTCTAGTCGCTTATTGGAAAGGCTCTAGAACCGGGATTATCGGATCCTCTTCGTCAAAATATTGTAATTGCAGATCACGCATAAAATTATACTTTCTGCGGCTCAAAGCCCGTGCTTTGTCTGGATCCTTGATAATAGTCGCTCGTATGAACACCACCAGGGTTTGCTTCGCCTTAGTTAGCTTGGTGGATCGGAACAAGGCCCCCAAAATTGGAATGTCCCCCAGGAAGGGAACTTTTTGAACCGTGTCTATTACCTTATCATCGATCAATCCACCCAGAACCAGCAACTCACCGTCTTCCAGTAACACCGTGGTTTTGATCGAGCGCTTGTTAATGATGATATCGACCGCGCTGGTTGCGCTACCACTTACATTGGATACTTCCTGCTCGATACTCAATGTGATGGTATTGCCTTCGTTAATTTGTGGTTTTACTTTCAAGCTGATGCCTATGTCCAGGCGTTCGATCGTTCTGAAAGGATTGGTAATAGCGCCGGTGGTACCAGTGATTGCTGTTTCGCCAGTGACAATGGGCACATTTTGACCGACAATTATTTCCGCCTCCTGATTATCGAGCGTGACGATTGATGGTGTGGATAGCAAATTGGTTTCTGAATCACCTGATAAAGCCCGGATCAATGCAACAAAATTCAAATTTGGGTCATCCAGTCTACCCAAACCCAGAACCATCCCATCGGGAATAATACCACTTGCGATCGAGGCAATACTGGACCCTGAGCCTGAAAATTGAGAAGAAAACACTGGATCACCCGTTGGGCTAGCATCGATCAACCATTGCACCCCGAATTCGTCGGATGTATCGAGCAAAATTTCGGCAATAATCGCCTCGATATGTACCTGGGCTCTGGGGATATCGAGTTGTTGGATGACCGCTCGTAACGCAGGATACACCGAGGCCGGAGCAGTGATAACCAGTGCATTAGAAGTTTCATCCGCCTGAACACTAACCGAACTGACAGCTGCGCCAGACTTGGTGACTGGTGTGTTTTGTGCCTCCGCCTTAATCACTTCTGCACCCACGTTACTGAGGATACTGGCTATATTTTTAGCCTGTGCATAATGCAAATAAACCACATGCGTATTGCCAGTAGATTCAACAGGTTCATCTAATGCGGATATGATGGCGAGATACTTCAGTCGCTTCGATCTTTCCCCGCTGAGTAAAATACTATTGGTACGTTCATCTGCGGTAAATTTCACCTGCCCAGATAAAGGATTCTTCTGGTCTGGACCTCTTACATTCAAACTAGTTAACAGTCGCACCACTTCGGCGGCGAAGGCGTATTTAAGTTTGATAATTTCGATATCCGAATCACTCTTACGGTCTATTTGATGAATGATTCGGTCGATTCTTCCAATATTCGAGGCCCGATCAGAAATAATCAAAACGTTGGTGGCTGCATAGGCGGCCAAATGTCCCTGCTGTGCTACTAGCGGTCTCAATATAGGTACTAACTGAGCAGCATTTATATAATTTATCTGTAGCACCCGGGTGACAAGTTGATCTCCAGGTTCTTCATCACCCCGAGTCAAGGGCGTTGCATTTTGTTTCGCAGTAGCATCGGGAATAATTTTTATCGCATTCTTAGTTGGGACAGTGGCAAACCCGTGCACCTGCAGGATTGACAAAAATACTTGGTAAACTTCTTCCTCGTCGAGCGGTTTCGACGATATAACCGTTACTTTGCCTTTAACCCTTGGGTCAATAATGAAGTTTTTCCCCGTTATCTGCGACACACTGTTGATCACCGCAACCAGATCTGCATCACTGAAATTCAATGTTACCAGCTCCGCATACACCGCTTCGATCAGTAGCAGAAAGCTCAGCGGTAAAGCGATCAGTAAATTACGCACCGATATTTTCATAATTTATTAATATCCATACGATTACATACCGAAGTTCATGGTTTCTTTGTTGCCATCTCTTAGAATAGTAACCGAAACACTGGAGGCCGTCGTCAGGGATTTCAAAGCATCCAGGGCCTGAAATGGCTTTCCGAGTCCAATACCATTTATTTCGACGAATATATCTGTGTCCTTAAAACCAAGCCTCTTCAACAGACTTTCACCTCGCAGGGCCTTTAACCTGAATCCAATATTTTGTCCATTTTCCTGAACAGGAATTGCCTGAAATCGCTTAGCCAAAGCCAACGGGTTACTCACATAGCGTTTTTTGTAGCTGCGCAGCAAGGCAGTATTGGCAATTGCATTGGGATTAGCTAGCCTGGTATTAATGAACGAGCTATTACCGCCACGAGTAGATTTCTCGAGATTTAGACGCTCAATTTTTCCGTATCGATTAATCAGTATATGGTCGCGTTTTATCGCGGCAATACTGATATTTTCTGCAACTTCATCATCTAGCCGGTAATGTTTGGTGTCATTTGTTTTTATCTCGATAAGCGCCGACGATAGTCGCGTTACCTCCGAATAGAAAATGCCCCGTAATTTGTAATTAAGTCGGGTCTCGGGCGCATCTTCAACTTCGACGACAGCTAGTACTTCGGTCTGAACCTCTCCAAATAAATGCGCGCTGCCAATTATTCGTGACTGTTCCAGTGCTCCCCTGGACCGGGCGTCGCTAATTTCACTCATTACGATTTGTTTGGGTAACTCCAATGCTGTATTCGCTACGGGGTAAAGTTGCCAAAATAGCAAAGAAATCTGGTTAGCCAGCACCATTAACATGACCAGCAGGACTAACGTCCGAGCCCAGCTATTATTTAAACCCCTTAAAATAGTGTCCTGAAGCAAGCTTTAACCCTGTTTTCGTTGTGAATAATTTTGCGCGAATTTCCTGAACTCTAATCGGTTACCTAAAAACCATCGACCAGCCATTGCCGCGGTATCTATAAATTAAATCAACTTTATCAGTGAATGCATTGATTTAAAACAAAAATTGGCAAATAAATACTGGTCGGCCTAGAGTATAACCACATTGGGCGATTTTGTTGCTGGCCAAATGTCGACAGGGAAATGAATGGCTCAATGCCGCAATCTGAACCCCAGGCAGGACCAATTAAACGGCGCATCTGAATGGGTCATATTTAATCATTAGAATCCGATTAGCATCCGGGTGGACTTCGCGCTATAGCATGTAATACCGATGTACCCTGGATATGCCGTCCCTTCAGCGGTTTTTTTTATGGCCAATTAGACCAAAATCACTTACTTAAATACGAGGTCCCCTAAGCTAAACGCAACAAGGTTAAACCGTCCCCTATCGGCACCAGCGACAGATCGTAATCGAAATTCTGATGGGAATGTAACCAGCTGTTTAGATCGCGTAGGGCGACAGTATCGACGTCAAGATTGGTCGGGTCAGCGACAGAGCCGCTCCATAATGTATTATCCAGAGCAATCAGTCCGCCCGATCTAACCAGAACCATACAGCGTTCCACATAGCCTCTATAGGCTGATTTATCAGCATCGATATAGGCAAAATCGAAACTGTGAGAACGCCCAATTTTAATCAAGTCATCAAGAGTATTGAGCGCTGGCGCCAGGCGTAAGTCAATTCGCTCGCTGACACCGCCTTTTTGCCAGTATTGTTTAGCAACCGCAGTAAACTCTTCGCTAATATCGCAACAGATCATACACAAATTGGGTAATTCCGTGGTTAGAAATAAACTGGTATAGCCAGTAAAGGTCCCAATTTCGATGCCAGATTTGGCGTTCAGCATCTTTAACAATAGCAATAAAAGCTGCACCTGTTCCGGCGAACTTAACATCATCCCTTCGGGCATCGCCATAGTCTGCTTGCGTAATCGTTGGCATAGCACGGGTTCCCGTAGGGAAACGTCGAGCAAGTACTGTTGCAAATCTTCACCCAATCCCAGTGAAAAATTAGACATTGATGGTCACCTTATTTTAGAAATCGATTAAGTCCGTCAAATTTCTGACTTAAATTAGATTAATTAGAAATTCATGCCTATTTCATTGTTTTTATTGGCGTCAATAATAAGTCAATAATATCTCCTAAGCTTTTGAATTTTAAGCCGATTATAGAACTACTAATATTCGGCAACGGGCTTATCTGATGAGATTTAAGTTAATTTTAATATTATCAATATTACTGATCTTCGGTAATACCGCAACTGCCGAAGAACTGCATATTATCGTCAGTGGCAAGGCAAATCACTACACGGACCAAAAACTTAACGAAGACAATAGTGGCTGGGGCTTCGAGTACGATTTCGACAAACGAGGAAACTGGATTCCGTTCGTTACCGGAGCATCTTTCCTGGATAGCAACAAGCAAACATCAAAATACCTGGGCGCGGGCGCGAAGCGAAGATACGGTCTTGGCTGGGGCTTCAGCGACTTTCATTTAGATGCCGGTGTTTTCGCATTTTAGATGAGACGCCACGATATTAAAAACAATGATCCATTTCTCGCGGCATTACCATTTATATCTTTGGGTAATAGCTGGGCCGCTATTAATATGGCCTATGTGCCAAAGATTGGGCCTAATTCGATTGCATTTACCTATTATCAGATCTCGTTCAAATTAGTAAAATTTTAGCTCCTGCTAGCTATAGCCTTAATTTTCTAAGGGTTGAAATCACCCCCGAAGAACCTTATCTTCAGCAATATATAATATTAATAGTTGCAGATAACAGGCAGTAATTATGTCTTTCGAGTTAGTCAGTTTCAAAACCTGCCCTTTTGTACAGCGCGCGGCAATCACCCTGGGATATAAAAATGTCGAGCACACGGTCACATTTATCGACCTCGCTGATCCACCCGCCTGGTTTTTGGATATATCACCACTAAAAAAAGTACCCTTGCTTAAAGTTGACGGGGAAATTCTATTCGAATCGGCAGTAATAAACGAATATCTCGATGAAATCACCGGTGGCGAATTACAGCCGAAAGCACCACTGGAGAGAGCCAAAAATCGTGCATGGATCGAATTTGCTTCGAACATGCTTGGCAATAGCTATATGATGACAAACGCTCTCGATAAAGAAAAATATGAAAAATATTGCAGTACACTAGTATCACAAATGCACAGGGTAGAAAAATGTCTCGGCGAGGGTCCGTGGTTTAGCGGTGAGCAATTTACTCTGGTGGACACTGCTTTCGCGCCAATATTTGTTCATGATGCCGTAGCCGATTATCATTTTTCGCTGATAGAATCTAAAAGCATGCCCAGGGTAAATGACTGGGCAAAGCGATTACTTGCATTACCGGCGGTCAAAAACTCAGTCGTGCCCGATTTTGACTCCCTGTATCTGGCTGGACTAGAAAAAGCTAACAGTTATATCTGGCATCAATACGCAGCAATCTCTGATCAAGAGAAAACGGAATAATTTTTATGACCAAATGGCTCAAAGGTACCGTAGTCGAAAACTATCGCTGGAACGACCGACTAACTTCTTTAAAATTCAACGCGCCTTTAGGTCAATTTAAGGCTGGACAATTTGTACGCGTTGGGCTCGAAATCGAAGGGGATATCGTCGCCCGCCCCTACTCGCTGGTAAATGCGCCCGGCGATACATCACTAGAAGTCTATTTCAACATAGTGTCTGAAGGGCCACTGACACCACCACTATTCCAACTTCAAAAAGGTGATGATTTACTCGTAGCGCCCAATCCAGCAGGATTTCTGACAGTGGACGAATTACCCGAAGCCAGAGACTTGTGGATGATGGCAACCGGAACGGCGATTGGCCCATTTCTGTCGATACTGAAGGGAAACGAGGTCTGGAGTCGCTTCGAGCAGGTTGTCCTGTGCTATTCGGTTCGTACTAAAGAGGAGCTGGCCTACGCCGATTCGATCCAGGAAATTGTCGGGCTGCATACTGACCAAATTTGCTTTATCCCGCTGATCACCAGAGAACAGATTGTAGATACGCTTCGAATGCGCATTCCAGCTGCCATAGAAAGTGGAGATTTGGAAAAAAGGGCCGGCATTACGATCAGTGCTAGCCAGTCCCATATGATGATGTGCGGTAGCGGGGACATGATCCGAGATGTCAGCACGGTACTCGAGTCACGTGGTATGCACAAGCACCGTAGGCGCAAGCCTGGACACTATTCGACTGAAAAATATCATTAAGGAAACTCTGATGTGTCAGAGCTTTCGTGGTACATGGGCAGGTTTTTGCTCCTCGGCAGTTGCTCCTGCACTGCTCTAATAAGTTACATGACCGCCATGGATGGTGGAAATGCAATA
>JADFJT010000009.1 GCA_022566015.1 Pseudomonadota bacterium
AAAGATTTCAGGACAGTCGGCAGCATGGATGCTGCGGCCGGCGTTCCGGGCGTCGAGGCTACATGGATGTATTTACGGCGTGTCCTGGAATTTTTTATCTGATTCAGCCTGGTTCGATTATTAGGCACGGCTAGTACGTCGAAAGTAGAAATTAATTGGAAGATACCAGGCATTGTTCGATGGATTCCGGCTCCGGGGGCCGGAATGACGGAGGGGTTGGATTTCGGCTCGTACGGAAATTTTGGTGTCAGGTATTTCCATATCGCATTTCTAATACCATGTAACAACGCAACCGGTCAGCTCTGCCGATATTAGCCGAACCTGAGCCGAATGGCATTTTCCTGGGCCTGGACAACTATTGTACTCTGACCCGATTTTTAGATGCAAATGGGCGCGGGCGTACAAAATACCAACTGGCCACAACCAACGCGCCAAATAGAGTATAGGCAACCGCAAAGACCCATGCTGGTGCCCGATAATACAACAGGGTTTCGAGCCAATGCGAAATGAATGAACCAGAATACACCATATCTCCAGCTCGATATCGCAACGACATTTCCCAGGTTGTTAGCGGGCAAATAAAACCAAACCAGGATTGAACTGCGACTATGCCTATTGCCGCGACATGCGCAATACGAAACCAGGGATTTCTTACCCAGGACCAGTCAAGTACCCTACCTGCATATATGACCGCTAGCCCAAGCAGGATAAATACAACAATCGAGGCATGTAGCAGGAGCAATGCGTCGGCCAGGATCAGATGGAAGAACGCCGATTCCATAATGGGGCATCTAGGACTTCAACAGCCAGCAACCAGGACCGTGCGAAGCGTCGTCTAAGCTGTCCAGCGCCGCGGGCGCGAAGTTGCTCGATTGATTAGGCATTACTAATCTGATGAATTACAAGCCTATACCCCAAATCCAGAAACTCTTTACTTAACAAATGACCATATTTTTCATTCCATGCACCGTTATCTATATCATTTCTAAGACTAACCAACCTGGTTGATATATCTGGAATACGTGAAAAAGTTGATATTGCTTTCCTAATATTACTATTCAAATAAGATTCTGGCCTACGCCAATACGCACACATAAAGCCGTCAGTACAATCATGTGGTATTTCAACATTTTCCACCGAAATGCCACCGAGGTAATTCTCTAACTCAGATAATGAAGGAAATAGATTTTCATCTACCCTCTTTATTTCAGGCAGATAATCTTCCAGCCAAAAATTCTCGCTATGGCCTACCCAGGTTAGAAGGATTACTTTATCTTTAGTAACTCGCGACATTTCACTTAAGCCAACTTGAATATTCGACCAGTGATGAAGGGTCAATACTGCCATTGAAACATCGAATTCACCATCTTCAAATGGCAGTTCTTCGGCATACCCTTGCAAGACTCTAGTGGTAGAACTCTTCCTTGTCGCTATCATTTCTCGGGATGGTTCTATTGCAACCACATCGCAATTTTCTGGCTCATATGAGCCTAGCCCCGCTCCAACATTTAATACTCGCATGGAGCCTTTAATATGCTTCCAAATCTTGCCTGCTATATGAGGATCAGGCTTTCGGTATTTATTATATTCGTCAGCTAATTGGTTGTAATTTACAGACATGATTAATAATCGGAATTTTGGTGTCAGGCCTTTCCGCAGCGCATTACTAATACCAGGTAACTATTCGACAGGCCAATTCTACCAATATTAACCGAGTCTGAGCCGAACGGCACTTACTTGGAACTACTAAGTATGACAGTTAAGGGCTGAATCGGATGAAAGATTTCAGGACCGTCGCTAGCAGGGAGGCTAGCGTCGAGCCTACATGGAAGTATTTACGGCGTGTCCTGGGATTTTTTATCCGGTTTAGCCTGGCGCAGAAGTGAGAATTAGTTGGAAGATGTGAAGCGTTGTTGGATAGATTCCTGCCTGCGCAGGAATGACGTTATGTTTGGTTTAAGTCAGTGCCGTTAGACACTAAGCCGCAATTTTCGAACAGGCACAAAAAAGGGGAGCCCTGCTCCCCTTTTCCATATCTAGCTTTAGCAAACTTTAAGCAGTTGCTGCTTCTTCGGCTGTCACCGCTTTCATGCTGAGGCGGATTCGGCCCTGACGATCTACTTCGAGTACCTTGACCTTGACGATATCGCCTTCGGTGAGCTTGTCGGATACATTTTCGACGCGTTCATCCGAAATTTGCGAGATGTGAACCAAACCGTCCTTGCCAGGCAAGATATTAACGAATGCACCAAAGTCCATGATTTTCGCGACCTTGCCCTGGTAAATTACGCCGACTTCGACATCGGCCGTTACCATTTCGACTCGTCGTCTGGCTTCTTCACCGGCGGCTTTTTCGACCGAGGCAATTTTTACCGTACCGTCGTCATCTACTTCGATAGTAGCACCGGTCTCTTCGGTGATAGAACGAATAGTCGATCCACCCTTACCGATCACGTCGCGAATCTTTTCAGGATTGATTTTGAAGGTAATTAGTCGGGGAGCGTATTCAGACATTTCGGCGCGCGCTTCGCTCAACTCCTTCGCCATTTCGACCAGGATAGTCAAACGTCCTTCTTTCGCCTGGTCCAGTGCTTGCTGCATGATCTCGGTGGTAATTCCGTCGATCTTGATGTCCATTTGTAATGCGGTAATACCTTCGGTGGTTCCCGCTACTTTAAAGTCCATATCGCCGAGGTGATCTTCGTCGCCGAGGATATCGGTCAAAATGGCGAAATCATTGTCTTCTTTAATCAGACCCATCGCAATGCCTGCTACCGGGGCTTTTATGGGTACGCCGGCATCCATTAGTGCAAGGCTGGTACCACAGACACTGGCCATCGATGAAGATCCATTGGATTCTGTAATTTCGGACACCACGCGGATCACGTAGGGGAAATCGTCGGTTGAGGGCATCACCGCCTGTATGCCGCGCTTTGCCAGCCGACCGTGTCCAATTTCACGACGTTTCGGCGTGCCGACCCGACCTACTTCGCCCACACTCGAGGGTGGGAAGTTATAATGCAGCATAAAATTTTCTTTGCGTGAACCTTCTATTGCATCAACGATTTGCGCATCACGCCCGGTTCCCAGCGTGACGACTACGATGGCCTGAGTTTCACCACGGGTGAACAGCGCCGAACCATGGGTTCGCGGCAGGACACCGGTTCGCACATTTACTGGACGAACAGTTTTTGTATCGCGCCCATCGATTCTTTGCTCTCCAGCAATGATACGACTACGCACTATATTCTTTTCGAGTTCCGCAATCGCAGCTCGAACTTCGCCTTCCTGCGGCGCGTCTTCCGAATCGCCCGCGAGCGCTTCTACTACGGCGCTGCGAATTTCCGAAAGCCTGTCCTGACGTTGCATCTTATCGGCAACGGAATAGGCCTGGGTAATATCCGATTCACATTGGGAGCTCACCTTAGCGTTTAATGTTTGGTCTGCTTCGGGTGCCTGCCATTCCCAGGGAGTAGTATTAACTTCGGCACTGAATTCATTGATCGCCTGAATCGCAGTTTGCATTTGTTCGTGCCCGTAGACAACGGATCCGAGCATGACTTCTTCCGACAGGCAGTTGGCCTCAGATTCAACCATCAGAACCGCATTTTCAGTGCCGGCAACAACTAGATCGAGGTCGGATTCTTCGATCTGACTCCTGGTCGGGTTCAGAACGTACTGGCCGTCGATATACCCGACGCGGGCAGCACCGATTGGGCCATTGAACGGCAGGCCGGAAATTGCGATCGCCGCTGAAGTGCCAATTAATGCGGGGATATCTGGGTCGATTTCGCTATTTAGCGATATCACCGTCGCGACGACCTGGACTTCGTTCATAAATCCTTTGGGAAATAATGGGCGAATGGGTCGGTCGATCAGACGGCAAGTCAGGGTTTCCTTTTCACTGGGACGACCTTCTCGTTTGAAAAAGCCGCCAGGAATTTTACCTGCCGCATAAGTTTTTTCGATGTAGTCGACGGTCAATGGGAAGAATCCGCGGTCTGGATCTGCCGTCTTTGAGCCCACTACAGTCACCATCACCATAGTTTCGGCCATATTGACGATAACAGCACCACTCGCCTGACGCGCTATTTCACCTGTTTCCAGCGTTACCTGATGCTCGCCGTACTGAAATGTCTTTTTAATTGGCTTCACACTTTCTCTCTTAAGTTTGCGAAAATTTATTAACGACGCAGGCCCAATTTTCCAATCAGGTCTTTATAGCGTTGTTGATTTTTAGATTTTAAATAATCCAGTAAATTACGACGCTGGTTAACCATTTTTAACAAACCACGGCGTGAATGATGATCATGAATGTGTTTCTTGAAATGCTCAGTTAAATGACCAATTTGGTGGCTTAGCAGTGCGACCTGTACTTCTGGTGATCCTGTATCACCGTCGCTTTGCTGGTGATCAGCTACGATTACTCGCTTTTGCTCAGCTGACATCGACATGGATTAAACCTCGTAGGCCCGAAAAAGGCAGGTATTCTACCTATCTGCGCAGGGAGTAACAAGAACTTTAACAGCAAAACCAGCAGTTAATCTCATGGACCTCTCCAGTAGTAGCTATCTAGCTGTATTCATTAGTCTTTTTGGTGCGATCCTACCATCCGTAAGCACCTTTCCGACGCCAATAAATTGACCATTCTGGGCAACCAGGCTGAGTAATTCTGAGGCCGGCGTATTTGCAACCTGTACAACCTGTCCCTGTTTCAATGAATCGACGGCAGAGGAATCGATAATTAGCTCGGGCAGGTCGGATAATGCACTATTCACCGGCAACAGGCAGCAATCAAGTTTTTCGATTCCCTGAGCTGCCAGATTTTCCAATTGCTCTAAGGTATAGCGGCGCTGAAGGTTAAATGGTTGGACGCCTGTACGCTCTAGCTGAGCGACAAATGCGCCACAGCCGAGAGCTTTTCCAATATCTTCTGCCAGGGTTCTGATATAGGTGCCCTTGGAGCAATGGACATCGAGCTCGAGTTGGTCATCGTCGAAGTGGATCAGATCCAGCGAATAAATTTCGATTGGTCGGGCGGCGCGCTCAACTTCCTTTCCAGCCCTGGCCAAATGGTACAGGCGTTGTCCCTTGTGTTTGACTGCCGAATACATCGGTGGGATCTGTTCAAGCTTGCCGATAAATTGCTTCAATACAGAATCGATCTGAGCCAGGTTAACCGTTACCGGCGACTCGGATATCACTTCTCCCTCTGCATCACCGGTACTAGTAGTCTTGCCCAGCTGACATATTGTCCGGTAATGTTTGCTGGCATCGAGCAGGTATCCAGAAAACTTGGTGGCCTCGCCAAAACAGATCGGCAACATACCACTGGCCAACGGATCGAGACTACCGGTATGACCGGCCTTATTGGCCTTGAAAAGATGCCGGGTTTTTTGCAAAGCCCGATTGGAACTAATACCAATCGGCTTGTGCAGTAACAGGATACCGTCTACATCCCGGAAGCCTTCTGGTTTGCGTGCGCCGCGACCCATCAATATATACTATTTAGTGACTCGAGTTAGCCTTGTCCCGGGCTATGGCCGAATCGATCAGATCGGACATATTTCGGCCGCGTATATTGGTATCGTCATAGATAAAAACAAGCCGCGGCGTGATTCGAGCTTTCAATACTTTTCCGATTTGACGCTGTAAATAACCACTCGCGTGGTCGAGCGCTTGCTGGGTTTGGATTGAGTCTTCATGATTTAATACACTGAAGTAAACTTTGGCCTGCGACAGGTCCCTGGTGACTATAACTTCGAGGATGCTCGACGCAGCCAGTCTGGGATCTTTCACGTTGTTTTGAATCAGCCGCGCTAACTCGCGCTGAATTTGCGACGCTAGACGTTCGCTACGCGGATAATCTTTTGGCATTTACTTCGACCCTGTCTTTTATCAGTAAAAACGACTAATCGAGTGTCCTGGCTACTTCAATGCGCTCGAATACTTCTATCTGATCACCGGGACGGACATCGGTATAGTTCTTCACTGCAATGCCACACTCTGTCCCCATGCGCACCTCTTCTACTGGATCCTTGAAACGACGCAAGGATTCAAGTTCGCCTTCGTAAATGACTACATTATCACGCAGCACTCGAATAGGCTGGCCTTTACGCACCGTACCTTCGATTACAATGGAACCCGCCACATCACCAAACTTGGGTGATCGGAATACATCTTTGACTTCGGCGAGGCCGATAATATTTTCACGTAATTCCGGTGCCAGCATACCCGACATGGCCGCTTTGACATTATCGATCACGTCGTATATCACACTGTAATAACGAATATCGACACCATAATCACCCGCAGTACGTTTGGCGGCAGCATCGGCTCGAACATTGAATCCGATAACCATTGCCGATGAGGCAGCAGCCAGATTGATATCTGATTCATTAATTCCACCGACACCGATTGAAACCAGTTTGGCGCGAACTTCGTCGGTCGACAATTTTTCCAGCGAGTCTCGGATAGCTTCTACACTCCCCTGCACATCCGCCTTAATCAATAAATTTACTTCCGCAGCCTGCCCTTCGGTCATCGCGTCAAACATACTTTGCATCTTGATCATTTGTTGTTCGGTCAATTTGCTTTCACGAATTTTTGCTTTCCGAATTTCTGCAAACTCCTTCGCCTTGCGTTCGTTTTCAACCACGAAAACGTCATCACCTGCGTAAGGCACGCCCGACAATCCCAGTACCTGGACCGGCATCGATGGTCCTGCCGATTTAATACTTTTCGTCGACTCGTCGTACATCGCTCGGACCCGTCCAAATTGGGTACCTGCGAGCAGCAATTGCCCCTGTTGCAATTGACCCGACTGGATTAATACAGTAGCTACTGGACCACGGCCCTTGTCGAGCGATGCTTCTATCACGACACCTTTGGCATTTCCACTGTCTACGGCCTTGAGCTCCAGAATCTCTGCCTGTAATACTATCGCTTCAAGCAAACTATCAACACCTTCGCCGGTAATCGCCGAAACCTCGACGAATATATTTTCGCCGCCCCAATCTTCCGGTATCACTTCCAACGCTGCGAGTTCGTTTTTAACCCGATCGGGATCTGCATTATCCTTATCGATTTTGTTCACCGCGACGACTATAGGTACTTCAGCAGCCCTGGCATGCTCAATCGCTTCTTTGGTTTGCGGCATGACCCCATCGTCGGCAGCGACTACCAGTACCACTATATCGGTCACCTGTGCCCCACGTGCGCGCATTGCAGAAAATGCCGCGTGGCCTGGCGTGTCAAGGAATGTAATGTCACCCTTTTCTGTTTTCACATGGTAAGCACCAATATGCTGGGTTATGCCGCCAGCCTCGCCCGCAGTAACACGAGTTTTTCGAATATAGTCGAGTAACGACGTTTTACCGTGATCAACATGTCCCATGATGGTTACTACCGGGGAACGGTGTGATTTATCAGCATCGGCCTGGGCAACATTTTCCAGCAACTCCTTCTCGAAGTCATCTTCGCTTGCAATCGTCGTTACCGTATGGCCCATCTCTTCCACAACCAGTATCGCAGTATCCATATCGAGTATCTGATTGATCGTAGCCATGCTACCCATCTGCATCAGTGTTTTAATGACATCGCCCGCTTTAACCGCCATTTTCTGAGCCAGCTCGGCGACCGATATCGCCTCTGGGATTTCGACGTTTCGAATTACTGGTGCCGTTGGTTTCTCGAATGCATGCAGGTTCTTTACCTCGCGAACCTGTCTCTGGCCTTTCTTAAATTTGGTCTTACGAGGTGTCTGATTACCCCCCTCTTTTACATGTAATTCCTTGCGTCCATAACGAGTGTGTTTATCCTGGGTGTGCTTGCCATGCTTGGAGGGTTTTTCATCGAGAACAACCACACTCGCTCGTGCCGCTTCTTCTAGTGCAAGCTTGGCTTTCTCGGCCACCAGGGCTGCTTCTGCTTCCGCCTGTTGCTTTTCCAGGACCTGCTTTGCGGCTTCAGCTTCTTTCAAACTCTTTTGATAGGCCTTTTTTGTCTCTACCTCCTGTTCCTGCTCCAATTTTAAAATGGCGGCCTCCGCCTCCAGTTTTGTCGCTTCCTCAGTCTTCTTCGCTTCGTCAATGGCTAAGTCCTGCGCCGCGGTTACACTTTCTTCAGCTACCGGCTGCTCTACTGGCTGCTCTTCCGCCTGCTCCAGGGCAGCTTCTTCCGATGCAATTTCACTGCGTCGAACATAGGTGCGTTTCTTACGAACTTCGACATTAATAGTTTTAGTCGTGGTATTGCGCCCGGAGACGCCGGATACCTTTATCTCACTCTTACTTTTGCGTGACAGGGTAATCTTCCTGGGGCCATCTGAATCGGACTTCCCATGACTGCTGCGAAGCGACTCGAGCAACGTCATCTTGTCGTCGTCAGAAATTGGATCTTCCGCACCAGATACCTTTACACCGGCCGCATTCAATTGATCCAGAAGCTTATCGACGCTTACACCGATTACTTCCGAAAGTTGTTTAGCTGTCACGTTTGACATGGTTATCTGTCCTAATGCAATAGATTGGCTAGCTTGTAAGATTAATTAGCTTGTCGATACTGACGACTCGGCTTCAGCAAACCACGGTTCGCGTGCTTTCATGATCAATTGACCCGCGAATTCTGCATCGATCCCTTCGATTTCTAGTAGTTCATCGGTAGACTGATCCGCCAGATCCTCCATCGTACAAATACCCTGCCGGGACAGTTTGTGTGCCAACTCTTCGGTCATAAATTCCATTGTCAACAAATCTTCCTGCGGTTCTCCCGCTGCGGCTGTCTCTTCGCTGGCAATGGCCATGGTTAAAAGCGCATCGCGCGCCCGACCGCGCAGTTCCTGCACAATTTCTTCATCGAATTCAGCAATATCGTTCAATTCGGATTCTGGAATGTAAGCAACTTCATCGACCGTAGTCAAACCTTCCTGAACCAGGATAATTGCAACTTCTTCGTCCACATCGAGCTGACTCATAAAGTTCTCGACCAGTTGTTTGGACTCTTTCTCGGATTTCTCCTCGGCCGCATCTTCGTCCATGACATTCAATATCCAGCCAGTCAATTGGCTGGCAAGCTTGATATTCTGACCGCCTCGACCAATGGCCTGTGACAATTTATCTTCAGGCACCGCGATATCCATTGAACCAGAATCTTCGTCGATAACGATAGAAGTTATCTCTGCGGGAGACATCGCGTTCACCGCAAACTGTGCGGGGTTTTCATCCCACAAAATAATATCGACACGTTCACCCGCTAGTTCATTCGATACCGACTGCACTCGTGAACCACGCATGCCGACACAGGCACCCACCGGGTCCAAACGCGGGTCGTTACTCTTGACCGCGATTTTGGCTCGCATTCCCGGGTCGCGTGCGGCCGCAATAATGTCGATCAAGCCCTGGCCGACTTCTGGCACTTCGAGTTTGAATAACTCCATCAAAAATTCGGGTGCCGTGCGGCTGATGAATAATTGCGGCCCGCGCACTTCTTCGGTAATTTTGTACAAATACCCCCTTACTCGATCACCAGGGCGCATCGATTCGCGCGGAATCATTTCCTCACGAGGTATAAACCCCTCCGCGTTATCGCCCAGGTCGACATAAACGTTACCACGCTCAACGCGTTTGACCTGACCCATCACCAGGCTACCTTCCCTGTCGGAGTAGGCATCGATTACTTTACGGCGTTCCGCCTCACGAACTTTTTGCACGATTACCTGTTTTGCGGTTTGTGCCGCGATGCGGCCAAACTCGACTGAATCGATTGGTTCCTCGACAAAATCTCCCAGTTGGATCTCTGGTTCGTCGATTTGTGCAGCTTCAAGACTGATCTGACGCAGCGGTTCTTCGAATCCATCTTCGCCAGGCTCGATCACTTCCCAACGACGGTAAGTATCGTAGTCACCGGTATTTCTATCGATTGCAACACGTACTTCTATATCCTGCTTATGTTTTTTGCGCGTCGCAGATGCCAATGCTGCCTCGATCGCCTCGAAAATAATTTCCCGATCGATGCCCTTTTCGTTTGAGACAGTATCTGCCACCAACAAAATTTCTTTATTCTCCATCGTTGTTTCTCGCCATATAAATGGTTATTCCAAATCGATACTGGCGCATTTCAGAACGTCTATAAGACTGTAACACTGCCAGGCTCCTTCTAAATTTCACCGATCAGGTTAGCTTTCGCTATATCCGATAGAGGTATTTCGAACACCTCATCGTCTATCACGATGCTTACGTTTCTGGACTCAGACACTCCCTGTAACTTACCCTTAAAATTTCTACGCCCATCCAGTGCCACAGCCAACTTGATTTTTACCTTTCGACCAGCAAATCGCTGGTAATCTTCCCGTTTAAACAGTGGTCGATCGACACCGGGTGACGATATCTCTAGATCATACGCCTGCTGAATCGGCTCTTCCACATCCAGAATACCACTGAGCTGATGGCTAATTGCTGCACAATCTTCGATGTCAACACCAGCTTCCCGGTCGATATAAACCCGCAGGATTCCCTCTCGATCGATAAATTCGATTCCGACGAGTTCGTAACCCATCGAACAAATGACTGGTTCGAATAATTGCGTTAAATTCTGCACCTGACTCAATCTCGATTAAACCAATAAAAAAGGCCCATATAGGGCCTTTTTAACTGACTGCTGACTATAAATCTGGAATCAATCCACCTGAGTCAGTCAAAAATTTAGGTAGCGGAGGCAGGATTTGACAGAAATATTATCCTGCATTTTCTGCACTCACGCCATCCTGGCAATAAACTTACAACATTCGCCCGGTTCAACGAACTGAGCCCGATACCTATTGTCGGCTCATGACCCGAAATATCAAGAGAATTTCGATCACAATCCGATTTAAATCTTGGTAGCGGGGGCTGGATTTAACGGGACCGCCCAGGCCAACGACCTTCGCCCGGATATGAAATCCGAGCCCGATACCCTATGTCGGGCTCATAATCCGAAGTATTTAACATATTCCTGATCGTGAACCTGACTGAATTTTGGTAGCGGGGGCTGGATTTGAACCAACGACCTTCGGGTTATGAGCCCGACGAGCTACCAAACTGCTCCACCCCGCATCAGAAGCGCGGAATAATAGCTAGGTTGATGCTAATTTACAAGCTGAAAGAGCGGATATATTATTACCAATCAAGAGAATTTACTGGGCATTATGTCAACTAAAAGCGAGGATACAATAGCCCATTAATGCCGAGGGAAATATACCCAGTCCGATTAAGCTCAAGCCATTTGCACTGAGTAGAATTTTAACGTCCAGTGATTGTTTTATCGTAGGCAGTTGATCCGGCTCCGGTTTGTCGAAATACATGACTTTAATCACACGTAGATAGTAGAAAAGCCCGATAACTGTAAACAGAACCGCTATAACCGCGAGCCATACCATATCGACCTGTATCACCGCCTGGAGCACGCTCAGCTTGGCATAAAACCCGACTGTGGGTGGTACGCCTGCCATCGAGAGCATCGCGATCGCGAGTAAAGCAGCTATCCACGGATTGCTTTCATTCAAACCTGAGAGGTCGTTAATATTCTCCGCTTCGAATCCTTTGCGATTGAGCAACAACAACACGCCGAACGCAACCGACGAGGTAATTGCATAGACAATAGTATAAAACATTGCTGCCGCAAAACCCGTATCGGTTCCCGGCAGAATACCAAGCAGTATAAATCCGATGTGCGATATAGTCGAATACGCAAGCAAACGTTTAAAATTGGTCTGGGCGATAGCGATGATATTACCAATTGCCAAAGAAGCTACCGCCAACACGATAAGCATTTGCGACCACTCGGCCTGCAAATCTGACAGACCGTCTACTAACAATCGAATGGCCATCGCGAATCCGGCTATTTTGGGAACAGTACCGATAAACAGAGTAACGGAAGTCGGCGCCCCCTGATAAATATCCGGCACCCACATATGAAATGGTACCGCTCCGAGTTTAAATGAAATACCAACCACGATAAATGTCAACGCGAAAGAAAGAGCAACCGGATTTTCTTTCATTGTCTGCGGGACAACTCCGGCTAACTGTTCGATGTTCAGGGTACCAGTAATGCCGTAAAATATCGAAATGCCATAAAGTAGTAATCCAGACGCCATCGCACCTAATACAAAATACTTCATCGCCGCTTCTGATGCGATCGCCGAATTTCGGTTAAACGCAATCATTGCGTAAAGCGATAGCGACAGCAGCTCCAGGCCAAGATAAATCAGCAGGAAGCTATGTCCCGAAATCATGATCATCATTCCCAAAGTCGCGCAGAGCCCTAGAACGTAGTATTCGCCCTTGTAAATGTCGTGATCGATCAGGTAATCGCGCGAGTATATAAATACCAATATTGATAACCCACAGGTCGCAATTTTCAGTACGACCGCCATTTGATCGAGTACGAAGGAACCACCGAAACTGGAAATGCTGTCTGACGGGGCAACTGCAACAATAGCAATTATCGTCAGAACAAGCGTTGCGACAGAAAGCAACAGAGTAAAGCCGCGTTTCTCCTGCGGCAAAAACAAATCGACTACTAGCACCAGGCAGATCATCGCAAGCATGACTATTTCTGGTAACGCAGGTAGCAGATTGGGCTGGATAAATTCTGACATAGGCCTGTTTTATATTTTGAATACGAATAGCATGGCTATAACTTCGACTGGCTGATGTGATTCAGCAAATTTTCAATCGTCGGATGCATGACTTCGACCAGCGGATAGGGCCACAAGCCCAGCGCTAATATTGCGACCGCCAGTATTCCCAGATACAAAATTTCTCGATTATTAATATCGGTCAGGGCTCTCACATTGTCGTTTGCGATTTCACCAAATATAACGCGTTTAATCATCCACAGCGTATAGGCGGCACCGAGGATGAGTATTGTTGCCGCGAGAAATGCGATCCAGAAACTCGCCCTAAAACTCGCCAGTATGACCATAAACTCGCCGACAAAACCGGAGGTTCCAGGTAGCCCAGCATTCGCCATGGCAAAAAATACCATGAAGGCTGCGAACACCGGCATGGTATTGACCACACCACCGTAATCTGCGATTTCGCGGCTATGCATACGATCATAAATGACACCGACGCAGAGAAACATCGCCGCGGAAATGAAACCGTGCGAAATCATTTGAACCATACCACCTTCCAACGCCAACGCTGAACCTGTAGCGCTGCTATCGCCATCCATGATTCGAAATACAATAAAAAATCCAAGCGTGACAA
The DNA here is from genome assembly GCA_022566015.1 of Pseudomonadota bacterium. Taxonomy (GTDB): domain Bacteria; phylum Pseudomonadota; class Gammaproteobacteria. Next base: position 13,248 of record JADFJT010000009.1, read on the forward strand.
AGCCCATATGCGCAATCGACGAATATGCGATCAACTTTTTCATGTCCCGCTGCACCAGCGCAACAAATCCAATATACACCACGGCAGTCAGCGACATGGTAATGATCAGCCAGTCGAGTTCGGCACTTGCATCGGGTGTAATCGGCAAACTAAAGCGCAAAAATCCATAGCCTCCGACCTTCAACATAATCGCGGCCAATATTACCGAACCACCGGTAGGCGCTTCGACGTGCGCATCCGGCAACCAGGTGTGTACCGGCCACATTGGTACCTTGACCGCAAAAGCCACCAGAAAAGCCAGAAAAATTAGAATTTGTTCGGTCATCGTCAGGCGTAGTAAATGAAAATCTAGTATCGAAAAACTGCCCGTCTTGCTGTACATATAAATTAGCGCAACCAGCATCAGCACCGAACCGATAAACGTGTACAGGAAAAACTTAATAGTCGCATAAATTCGATTAGCGCCACCCCATATACCGATCACCAGAAACATCGGAACTAACATTGCCTCGAAGAACATAAAAAATAATATGGAGTCGAGCGCCGAGAAAGTTCCGATCATAAAGCCTTCCATAAATAAAAATGCGGCCATGTATTGCGATACTCGATACTGGATTACTTCCCAGGAAGAAATGATAACGATGATTGTGGTAAACGAGGTCAACAGGATCAATGGCATCGATATTCCGTCTATACCAATGAAATATTCAATATTGAATGCCGGTATCCAGCTATTACGCTCGACAAACTGTAGCAAATGCGTATCGGTATTAAATTGTGTATAGAGTGGAATAGACAGTACGAATGTGGCGATAGAAACCGCTAGAGCAATTTTCCTCGCCCCAGATGGTTCCCTGTCCCCGGCAAACAGCACCAGAGCACCACCCAGAATAGGTGTCCAGATTACCAGACTCAATAGTAGCCCATCAGCGAACATTGTTTATCAGTTACCTTTTTATTATCAGGTGCGTCTTATCTAACGCAACTATTATCGACTCAGGCCAGTACTGCCCAGCCAAGTAACAGGATCAAGCCTGTTATCATTACGAACGCATAATGGTTCAAATAGCCAGTTTGTACCTGGCGAATCACCCCGGAAAACCAGCCCACCAGTCTGGCGCTTCCATTGACAACCAGTCCATCGATTACCAGCGCATCACCTATGCGCCAGAAAACATGTCCTACACCACGCGCGGTCGCAGCAAATACGATTTCATTAAATCGATCGAAATAATATTTCTGTTCGAGGAGCCTGTAGAGAAACCCTGATTTTTCTTTCACCGTGACCGCGAGCGAAGGTTTTTTGAGGTAGAAAACCCAGGCGACTATCACACCCGCCGCCGCCAGGTATACAGGCAGACCACGAAATCCGTGCAACACAAAATTGAACGAACTGTGAAATGTCTCGGCCACCGCTGCCATCGCACCATGTTCTTTAAATACGATAATGGCGTCTTCGAAATAGCCCCCAAAAAGAACAGGGCCTATCGTGATCCAACCGATAATCGCCGATGGGATGGCGAGCAAGATTAGCGGTATCGTGACTACCGGAGGTGTTTCATGCAAGTGCGCGCGTGTAGATTCGTCTATACGTTCCTCGCCATGGAATACCAGAAAAAACATTCGAAATGTATAAAGTGCTGTAACAAAAACGCCGATCAACAACATCAGATAGGCGTATCCAGAGCCTGGAATATTTGAATTTTGGGTAGCGACCAGAATCGCATCCTTGGAAAAATATCCGGAAGTACCCGGAAATCCAATCAGTGCCAATGACCCCACCAGCGACACCCAGTAGGTAATCGGCATGTATTTTTTCAGACCACCCATCTTGCGAATGTCCTGCTCGTGATGCATCGCGATGATTACCGAACCAGCAGCGAGAAATAATAACGCCTTAAAAAATGCGTGCGTCATCAAATGAAATATAGCTGCCGAATAAGCCGATGCTCCAAGCGCGACAGTCATATAACCTAGTTGCGACAAAGTCGAATAGGCGACCACACGCTTGATGTCGTTTTGCACAATGCCGATTAAACCCATTAAAATTGCCGTAGTCGCACCAATTACCAGCACGACAGATAATGCGGTTTCTGACTGCTCGAACAGCGGTGACATACGCGCTACCATGAAAATGCCGGCAGTTACCATGGTCGCCGCGTGAATCAGGGCAGAAATTGGCGTCGGGCCTTCCATCGAATCCGGTAACCAGACATGCAATGGCACCTGTGCCGACTTACCCATCGCACCTATGAATAACAGGATGCAGGCCAGTGTAATTACCGACCAGTCCAGGCCGGGAATGACCTGTATCGTCGCGGACGCCATTTTATCAGAGCGATCGAATACTTCGATATAGTCGAGCGAACCGGTATAAGCCACCAACACTGCGATACCCATTAAAAATCCGAAATCACCGACTCGATTGACCATAAATGCTTTCAGGTTGGCGTAGATGGCTGTTTCTCGCGTATACCAGAAACCGATTAACAGGTAAGAAACCAGGCCCACGGCTTCCCAACCGAAAAATAACTGGAGAAAATTGTTTGACATCACCAGCATTAACATGGAAAAAGTAAACAGCGAGATATAGCTAAAAAAGCGTTGGTAGCCCGGATCATCCTGCATATAACCAATCGTATAAATATGTACCGTCAGCGAAACACTGGTGACCACGACCATCATCAGCGCAGACAGACTGTCGATCAGAAAGCCAATTTCGAAGTGAATGCCGTCGCTCACCATCCAGGTATATACCGATTGGTTGTAAACCGCGGCGCCGTCGAAAGCGACATCTTTTAACACGACGAGCGAAAGCACAAAAGAAGCGCCCACGCCTAGTATCGCAGCCCAGTGGGCAGCTTCACGTCCAATCTGTTTGCCAAAAAATCCGGCAATAATAGCGCCTAGCAGCGAAGTTAGCGGGATAGCAAGATAGATAGACTCCATGCTCAACCCCTTAGCTCGGTGATATCTTCCACACTAATCGACCCTTTGTTTCGGAATAACACGACCAGTATTGCGAGCCCGATCGCTGCCTCGGCGGCGGCTACCGTGAGAATAAAGAATACGAATACCTGGCCCGCCAAATCGTTAAGGTAATGTGAAAACGCAATAAAATTCAAATTCACCGACAACAACATCACTTCAATCGACATCAGCAGAATAATGATATTTTTTCGATTGATGACGATGCCAGCAATGCTGATGCTAAACAGTATGGCGGCGAGTATCAGATAATGGCTTAGTTCTATGCTCATGGCTCAAAATTACTCGAGCGCATTTTTACGATGCGTAGGCGATCTGCTTTACGCACCTTGATTTGGTCCGGCGGACTCTGGTATTTGGTTTTCGGGCGTTTACGCATGGTCAGCGATATCGCCGCCACGATAGCAACCAGCAGTATTACGGCTGCGATTTCAAAGGCAAACACGTACTCGGTATATAACACCCCGCCGAGTGCCTTGGTATTGCTGTAGTCAGCTGCCTTGGGTATAGGTTCCAACATCGCTTCACTCGAAAATATGTCCCCGGTCACTACGCTTAGCATCAATGCCAACATCACTAACGCGACCCCTATACCCAACGGCAAATATTGCACAAAGCCTTCGCGCATGCGCGCAATATTGATATCGAGCATCATCACCACAAACAGGAACAACACCATTACCGCACCGACATAAACCAGTACCAGGATAATTGCGAGAAATTCCGCCTCCAGTGTCATCCAGATAACCGCGCTGGTGAAAAACGTAAGCACCAGGAATAGCGCCGCGTGTATCGGGTTCCTAACCGTCACTACCGTGGTCGCGGAAGCCACCGTCAGGGACGCGAATAGATAAAAAATAAATGCCTCAATCATCTCATTTAATCAACTTCAATTTCATCACCGATAGGGCGCATCCACCGAGCGGTCAGCAGCCAATTGGGCCTCGTAACGATCACCAATTTCGAGCAATTTCTCCTTTGTCATAATATTCTCACCACGATTTTCGAAGTGATATTCAAAAATGTTAGTTTCGACAATCGCATCGACCGGGCAGGCGTCCTCGCAAAAACCACAATAAATACACTTGAATAAATCGATATCGTATAGCGTAGTACGCCGAGTACCATCTGCACGCTGTTCGGATTCAATGGTAATCGCAAGCGCGGGACATACTGCCTCGCACAGTTTGCAGGCTATACAACGTTCCTCACCATTGGCATACCGCCGCAAGGCGTGTAAACCGCGGAATCGGGGACTAATCGGCGTCTTTTCTTCGGGGTATTGAACGGTAATTTTCCTGCGAAAAAAATATCGCCCGGTCACATACATACCCTTGAGCAGCTCCAGAAAGAGAAAACTTTTGAGATAATATTGAATTTTTTCAAACATAATATTACCCGGACCAGGGTCCAATTTTAAAATAAACCAGTACGCCTTCGACCACTAGCCATAGGATGGTAACCGGAAGTAAAACCTTCCAGCCCAGTCGCATGATCTGATCGTAGCGATAACGGGGGAAGGTGGCGCGAAACCATAAGAACAGAAACATAAAGACCGAAGTCTTGGCGAATAACCAGCCGATGCTATCGCCAATGAGACCCGGAACTGGACTTAACCAGCCGCCAAAAAACAGCAACGACGTCAGCATCGCGATCAAAATCATATTGGCGTACTCGGCGAGGAAAAATACCGCAAAGGTCATTCCCGAATATTCGACGTGGAAACCAGCGACTATTTCCGATTCTCCTTCGGCAACATCGAACGGCGCCCGATTAGTTTCAGCTACGCCCGATATCAGGAAAACCATAAACAGCGGGAACAGCCATATAAAATACCAGTTGCTCAAGCCACCCCGCTGCCCTCCTACAATTTCACCCAGGTTAAGACTACCAGCCGCCATTAATACACCGACGAGGGCAAAGCCCATGGCAATTTCGTATGCGACGATTTGGGCTGCTGATCGCATCGCGCCCAATAACGCATATTTTGAGTTGGATGCCCATCCCGCGATAATAACGCCGTATACGCCTACCGAAGTCATCGCCAGAATGTATAACAGCCCGGCGTTAATATCGCTGAATACGAGTGTATCGTTGAATGGAATCACCGCCCAGGCTGCCATCGACGGCGCGAAGGTAATGACCGGCGCGATAATAAACAGGTAGCGATTTGAGTTGGTCGGAATAATGATTTCCTTGAACATCAACTTGAACATATCGGCAAACGGCTGCAACAGGCCCAAGGGTCCGACACGATTGGGGCCCCTACGCATTTGCATGTAACCAATCACTTTACGCTCTGCGTAGGTGTAATAAGCGACTACGACGAACAGCGGTACTAAAATTACTACGACCTTGAGCAAGGTATAAACCGTATACTGAACGGGCTCGGGCAGGAACTGAAAGGTCGAGTGGAAAAACTCGCTCACGATACTATCTCCAGTTCGACCGCGCCGTAGGCGTTAGCCAGATTTTTTACCGCTTCGATACCGCTCGGCGTGTAAACGCAACCTGCTGGTATGTCGTCGCTGAGTCGCAATGGCAATACTGCGGTTCCTAGCTTTTGCCTGACCTGTATCTGATCGGCATCGGCAAGGTCGAGTTTTTCGGCCTGCACCCGGTTCATTACCAGAGCACTTTGCTGTTTCATCGTCGGGGTAGCCTGCAATGGCGTTGATAATCTTGCCAGATCGTCACTCGCGTAGACCGGAGCCACACTAATTTTCTGAATCGATCTCGACTTGACGGGTAACTTCACCACCGATGAGCGAACACCGCACAGATTATTTAACTCGAGATCCCGGCATATTTCCTTCAATTCATTTCTCACAGTAACCGAGTCGGCATAGTCGAATTCATCGGGTAGCAATAACTGTCCGAGTGCAGTCAATATTTTCCATCCCTGGCGACTCTCACCTGACGCTTTAACACAGACATTAAAACTCTGCCACAGTCCCTCTACATTGACGAATGTTCCTGATGTTTCGGCAAACCCTGCGAGCGGTAACACCAGGTCGGCCTTGTCCTCTATGAATTGATTGTGATAGGTATTTATTGCGATAACATACTCATTATTTTTCACCAACTGCTGGTACTGCAAGCCATTGTGAATATCTAGAGTCGGATTAAAACCAAAGCTCATAAGCACATCATGTTTCGAATCCATCATTTGAGCTGTATTTTGACCCACATCAGCCACCGACCTGCCTGCCACCTGTCGGTGTGGCAAGCTGCCTGCGAGGCAAGCCCCTGCACTATTCGCCGAAGGGGACAAATAGCCCAGGGTGGAATTACTCAGGCTCGCAATCATTTCACAAAATTCCTGTATCAGCGATAGATAAGGACTGTTTAGGGCCTGGATACCGACTATCGTGGCCGAGTTTTTCCCGGCCGAGAGTGATTTCGCGATAGAGATATGTTCCTTTCGAGGGCTGGTGCCATCGAGCAATTTAGACAGATGGCTGGTTAAATCGGCACCCGTTAATTCTGCCAGGGCTACCGCCACGCCACCCAGGTCGCTAAGCAATTGCTCGGCTGAGCCGATTAATTCTTCGTGAACCGGATAATTTGATTGGCCACCTATATGGCACAGGGACGATACCTTTGCACCATTATGAATCACGGCCTTACGAATTCTGTGCGATAAAATCGGTTGTTCCAGGCGCAAATTACCGGCCACGACCAAACAGGCATCTAGCGACTCAACTGACTCCAGCGATCGCCCTAGCCACGGCATCACCGCAGATTGCCGCTGTTTGGAAAAATCCACCTGATTGAGGCGATGATCAATATTATTAGACCCCAGTCCACGCATTAACTTTTGCATCAGAAAGTGCTCTTCCAGCGTCGCCTGGGGGCTAATCAATGCGGCCATTTGGTTAGCGTCTTTTTTAGCCGCAGCGGATAGCTTTTTCACTGCGCTATCGATTGCTGTTTCCCAGTCAATCGCTTCGAGCTTTCCTTTAACCCGCATCATCGGTGACTCTATACGGGATTCATGATTGATAGCAGTGTAACTAAAACGATCCCGGTCAGAAATCCAGGTTTCGTTAATCGATTCGTTTTCACGCGGCACGACTCGAATTACGCGCTTACCGCGGGTGTGAATATAAATATTCGAACCGATACAATCGTGCGCCGCCACGCTCGGATGCTGAGTCAATTCCCAGGGCCGCGCGGTGTATCGCGAGGGCTTTGCAGTTAACGCCCCGACCGGACAGATATCGATCACGTTACCGGACATTTCAGATGAAATAGCTTTCTCGATATAGGTACCAATTTCTACGTTTTCGCCGCGGCCGGTGAGGCCTAATTCAGGAAGGCCGGCAATTTCGTCGCCGAAACGCACGCAACGGGTACAGTGAATACAGCGGGTGAAATCGGTTGCGATTAGCGGACCGATATTTTTATCCATCACCACGCGTTTTTGCTCTGAGTATTGCGATATTCCCTCGCCAAAACCCATCGCCACATCCTGTAATTCACACTCCCCACCCTGATCGCAAATTGGGCAATCGAGCGGATGATTGATGAGCAGAAATTCCATCGTCGATTTTTGTGCGGCTATCGCCATGGATGAACGTGTATTGACTACCATACCATCGGCTACCTGGGTGGCACAGGCTGGCATTGGTTTCGGCGCACGCTCTATTTCGACCAGGCACATGCGACAATTGGCTACGACAGAAAGTTTCTTGTGATAGCAAAAACGGGGAATTTCAATGCCGTGATCGTCAGCAACATCAATCAACAGTTGGCCTGGCTGAGCCTGAATCTCCTGTCCATTGATCGTGACTGTGATACTGTCGCTCATTAAACAATTATCCTATGCAGCAATAATCGAGCGCTTGTGCTCGACGTAGTATTCAAATTCGTGGCGGAAGTGTTTGATAAAACTCCAGACCGGCATCGCGGCCGCATCACCCAACGCGCAAATAGTGCGCCCTTCAATCTTGTGTGATACATCCTCCAATCTGATGATGTCTTCGGGGTATCCTTTGCCGTCTATAATGCGGTTCAACATGCGGTATAACCAGCCTGTACCCTCGCGACAAGGTGTACATTGTCCACAGGATTCGGAAAAATAGAATCGCGAGATTCGACGCAACGTGAGCACCATATCGGTAGTATCATCCATTACGATTACGGCTCCCGACCCCAGCATCGAACCCGCCTTTGCAATTGAATCGTAATCCATGGTGCAGTCCATCATCGTATCGCCTGGCAGCACCGGTACCGACGATCCACCCGGTATGACTGCCTTGAGCTTTCGTCCATCTTTCACCCCACCGGCCATTTCGAGTAGTTGCTTAAACGGCGTACCCATATTGATTTCGAAATTGCCTGGCTTATTCACGTGGCCCGAGACAGAAAAAAGTTTCACCCCGCCATTGTTTGGGATCCCCAGGTCAGCAAACCATTGAGCTCCGTTACGCATGATCGCCGGTATCGAAGCCAGAGACTCGGTGTTATTGATTGTTGTCGGTTTCCCGTAGAGTCCATAATTGGCTGGAAATGGGGGCTTGTTGCGTGGTTGCCCTTTTTTACCTTCGAGCGACTCGAGCAGCGCTGTTTCTTCACCGCAAATATAGGCACCCGCGCCTAGCGTCCCATACAAATCGAAATCAACCCCACTGCCGAGGATGTTTTTGCCCAAATAACCGGCTTCGTAGGCTTCCTTGACCGCCGTTTCGAAGCGCATCCACGGTTCGTCCATAAATTCGCCGCGCATATAGTTGTAACCGACGGTCGCGCCAATCGAATAGCCACCGATCATCATACCTTCTATCAGCGCATGTGGATTGAAACGAAGAATATCGCGATCCTTGCAGGTGCCAGGCTCAGACTCGTCCGAATTACACACCAGGTATTTTTGTATCGGTGTGGATCGCGGCATGAAACTCCATTTCAAACCGGTCGGAAAACCAGCGCCTCCCCGACCGCGCAAGCCCGAGGCTTTGACTTCCTCGATCACGTCTTCGGGCGGCATTTTTTGATCCAGGATTTTTTTCAGCGCCTGATATCCACCAGATTTCAAATAGTTTTCCATACTCCAGGGCTGGTCGTATTTCAGGGTCGCAAAACAAACTTCGTTAGCCATACTTAATTCAGCCCATCCAATATTTCATCGACCTTGTCCGGGGTCAGGTTTTCATAATAAACATGGTTGACCTGCATCATTGGCCCACCGGTGCAGGCGGCGAGGCATTCCTCCTCACACTTCAGATAAATTCGGCCATCGGTAGTGCTTTCGCCAATCTTGATGCCCAGTTTATTTTCTACGTGTTCGACTATTTGATCCGAACCCATCAACATGCAACTAATATTGGTGCAAATCGCGACATGATTGCGCGCCACCGGTTTGGTTTCGTACATCGAGTAGAACGACGCTACCTCGTACACATGAATTGGGGCAAGTCCCAGATATTCGGCCACCGCATCCATCAGTTCGGTGGTCAAGTACCCCTGATTCTGATGCTGCGCCGCAGTTAAGGCAGACAATACGGCCGAACGTTTTTGATCTGACGGAAATCGCCTGACCCAACGGTCTATTTCTTTTCGGGTATGGCTGGATAAAATATCGATGTTGGATTTTGTTTCGATTGCCATTATCTATCAATCTCGCCAAATACGATGTCCTGGGTGCCGATAATCGCGACCACATCCGCGAGCATATGACCCTGTGCCATTTCGTGAATAGACGATAAATGGGCAAATCCAGGCGCGCGAATCTTGAGGCGGTAAGGTTTGTTGCAACCGTCCGAAATCAGGTAAATACCGAATTCACCTTTTGGGTGTTCTATGCTGGTATAAACTTCGCCTTCGGGCAGGGTGTATCCCTCGGTAAACAACTTAAAGTGATGGATTAATCCTTCCATATCGGCCTTGAGCAATTCTCTTCGGGGCGCTGCTACCTTATGGTTATCAGTCAACACGATACCCGGATTTTTTCGCAACCAGTCGATACACTGTATGATAATTCGGTTCGACTGGCGCATTTCTTCAATACGCACCAGATAGCGGTCGTAGCAGTCTCCTTCGGTACCGACTGGTATATCGAAATCCATCTGGTCGTAAACTTCGTAGGGTTGTTTTTTGCGCAAATCCCATTCTACCCCGGAGCCGCGTAACATTGGCCCGGTGAACCCCAGCTGGAGGGCACGTTCTGCGGAAACCACACCGATACCGACGGTACGTTGCTTCCAGATTCGGTTATCGGTCAACAAGGTTTCGTACTCGTCGACATAGGTCGGAAATCGTCGCGTAAAATCCTCGGTAAAATCGAGCATGCTGCCCTGGCGATTCTGGTTCAATCGTTTCGCCTCTTTTTTACTGCGCCAGCGACTTTCCTGGTACTGGGGCATCGAATCGGGTAGATCCCGTGTTACACCGCCCGGGCGATAATAGGTCGCGTGCATACGCGCGCCAGATACCGCCTCGTATAAATCCATCAAATCCTCACGTTCGCGAAACGCGTAGAGAAACATCGTCATCGCACCTACGTCGAGCGCATGGGTTCCAATCCACATCAAATGATTGAGAATACGCGTGATTTCATCGAACATGACGCGGATATATTTGGCGCGTTCCGGTATCTCCAGGCCGAGCAGTTTTTCGATCGCCATCACGTAAGCATGCTCGTTGCACATCATCGAAACATAGTCGAGTCTATCCATGTAACCTATATTCTGGTTATACGGTTTTGATTCGCACAGTTTTTCGGTACCCCGATGCAGCAGGCCGATGTGGGGGTCGGCCCGCACGATGACCTCGCCATCCATTTCCAGTACCAGTCGCAATACACCATGCGCTGCCGGGTGTTGCGGCCCAAAATTGAGCGTGTAGTTTTTGATTTCAGGCATCGCCCTGGGTCTCGTCCTGTTGCTCAGATAGATATCGGTGGTCGTCTCGCTTTACTTTTGGCACCAGTACTCTGGGTTCGATACTCACTGGTTCGTAAATTACCCGCCCCTTTTCCGGGTCGTAACGCATTTCGACGTGACCGATGAGCGGAAAATCCTTTCGGAACGGGTGGCCGACGAATCCATAATCAGTGAGGATTCGTCGTAGATCGGGATGACCTGAAAAGTGGATGCCAAACAGGTCAAATGCTTCGCGCTCGTACCAGTCGGCCACATTCCATACGTTAGTCACGGTTGGCACCACCGGGAAATCGTCATCCGCCGCGTAAACTCTTAAGCGCAGACGCCAATTTTTTCGATACGAGAGCAAATGGTAGACTGCCGCGAAGCGCCTGCCCTCGGCAGTGACCGACTCCAGCTCATCGCCGAACTGCAGACGTCCCATCGAAGTCGCAGGATCAACTCCTCGACTGAATCCTGCACGGCTGGCATCGTTGGTCTGCCACTCTACCTGGCCAAACTGCGAATAATCGACCCCGCATAAATCGATCAATTGTTCAAATGCAAATTCATCACTGTCACGCAACTCGGTGGTGACATCGATTAGTTTATCGGGGCTTAACTCAACAGTCACTTCGTTAAATTTGAGGCTGACCGAGGTCAGTTTATCCCCAAAAGCACCGCGCAATGAATCAACCAACTGCTGTTGAGAATTCGACATTTTAACGAGCGATGGTATTTGTTCGTTTTATTTTATTTTGCAACTGAATTATTCCGTACAGGAGTGCTTCAGCGGTGGGTGGGCAACCCGGGACGTATATATCTACCGGCACAACCCGATCACAGCCTCTTACCACCGCATAGGAATAATGGTAATAACCGCCACCATTGGCACAGGATCCCATCGAGATAACCCACCGAGGCTCTGCCATCTGGTCGTAAACCTTGCGTAACGCCGGCGCCATTTTATTCACCAGAGTACCGGCGACGATCATCACGTCCGCCTGCCGTGGACTCCCCCGAAAGATGATTCCAAAGCGATCGAGATCGTATCGGGATGCACCAGCCTGCATCATTTCGACCGCACAACAGGCGAGTCCAAATGTCATCGGCCACATCGAGCCGGTACGCGCCCAGTTGATCAGCTTGTCGGCAGTGGTGGTCATAAACCCCTGATCGAATTTTCCTTCTATTCCCATTCGAGTGCCCCTTTCTTCCATTCATAGATGAAGCCTACGACCAGTACCCCCAGGAAAATTGCCATTGCAAGCAGGCCAAAAGTACCTATTTGGTCGAGTACGATAGCCCAGGGAAACAGGAATGCTATTTCCAGATCGAAAATGATGAACAATATAGCCACCAGGTAATAGCGAATATCGAATTTCATGCGGCTATCTTCGAAGGCTTCGAAGCCACATTCGTAGGGGGAATTTTTTTCGGCATCGGGCCGCGAAGGTCCTAGAATTTTTCCCAGAATGATAAACATCGACCCCATTATCACGGTCACGAACATGAAAATAAGTATCGGCAGGTAATGACCTAGCATGATATTCCTAGCGCCCCTTGAGATACGCCTGTTGTCGATGTGCAGCCAGTCTATTGTGGTGTATATATAGTGTCAAGGATAGTAGTTATTCAGAGATAATCCTTGCTCATGTACGCCTGTTATCACGCAACTGCTCCCTGTTCTTTTTAAACATTCGATCACATATTATGACGTAAGTATGGTGCCGACGGCCGGAGTCGAACCGGCACAGCTTTCGCCACTACCCCCTCAAGATAGCGTGTCTACCAATTTCACCACATCGGCAATAATAGTCAGGATTCTGCTGGGTTAATTAGCAGGTGGCAAATCGGAATTTACAGAACTTCCTCCAGATCCATCCAAAGGGGGCAAATCCGAAGTACCCGAATCTATCTGCTGTGTTTCATTCTCCAGGGTGGTTACACTTTTCATCACACTGTCGGGACCACTTCTATTGGCGGACAAATAGGCGAGCGACAGGCAAACGATAAAAAACAATGTCGCGATGATCGCAGTTGTCTTGCTGAGAAAATTACCCGATCCCCGGGCACCAAAAACTGTGGCGGAAGAACCACTGCCAAATGCAGCACCCGCATCGGCACCCTTGCCATGCTGCATCAGAATTAGCGCAATCAGTGTAATGGACAGCAGAACTTGTGCAATTAATAAGATACTGTTTATATTTTCCATCTTTATTCCTGTTCAGACTGATTATACGGACTGACCTATCGCGATAAAATCGGCCGCTTTTAGTGAAGCGCCACCAATCAAACCGCCGTCTATGTCGGGTTGAGACAGCAACTCTCCTGCATTACTCGCATTCATGCTACCGCCATATAAAATTTGCACCTGCTCAGCGACCAACGCATCCAGCGATGCTAACTTATCCCGCAAATACTGATGTACCGCCTGTGCCTGTTCGGGTGTAGCTACTTTACCTGTACCTATCGCCCAAACTGGCTCATAAGCTATCACGCATTGCGCGATAGCCGAGATCCCCTGGGACTCTATCACCGCATCAAGCTGTCTAGAAACGACGACTTCGGTATCCCCGCTTTCTCGCTCGTCGAGTGATTCACCAATGCATAAAATTGGTGTAATCCCCGAACTCAACGCCATTGCAAAACGTCTGGCAACCAGTTCATCGGTCTCCTGGTACAGGGCCCGCCTTTCAGAATGCCCTACAATAGCGTATTGGCAACCGCATTCCTTTAACATCGATGCTGCGATTTCGCCGGTAAAAGCACCAGATTCCTGATCACAGACATTTTGCGCACCCAACGCGATACGACTGCCTTCCAGCATACCACCGACTTTCATCAGATAAATCGCCGGCGGACAAACCGCAAGCTGGGCATTATTGACATCGCCTGCCTTGATCGCCTCAACCAGTTCGATGACGCTTTGCAAGCTGCCATTCATTTTCCAGTTTCCAGCAATTAATGTGGTGCGCATTACAGAAATCCTTCGAAGTGAATTATGTGACTTATCTGTGATTAAAACGGCGGCAAAGGGTAACCACCTACGCTTAATAAATCAATCGCGATTTAATAAAAATCACGTAATTAGGGGTTATTAACTAGGCTGCTGTCGATTCGCTAACACAGGCCGCTAGTTCTCTAGCCAATTTATCTACCAGAACCTCATCTTCGCCTTCTACCATTACACGGATTAATGGTTCGGTACCCGACGCACGCAACAATACTCTACCCCGGTCGCCAAGTTTGGATTCCGCCGCCTTTAACGAGTCCTGTATTTCGGACTGCGATAACAGATCGATTTCTTTGTCGATCGGTACATTTATCATGGTTTGTGGATAGAGATTCATGTCGCCACAGGCATCCGCCAGGCTGATGTCATTCACAACCAGCCAGTCCAGGACCTGCAAGGCAGCTATAATTCCATCGCCAGTCGTGGTTTTATCGAGACAAATGATATGCCCGGAGGATTCGCCACCCAGATGCCAGCCATGTTCGACCAGTTTCCCCAGGACATGACGGTCACCTACATTCGCCCTGTCAAAAGGGATACCCGATTTTTCAAAGGCGTGCTCGAGGCCCAGATTGGTCATCAAGGTTCCAACAACGCCACCCGCCATACTACGATCCTTTAGTTTGCTCATTGCAATGATATAAAGAAGCTGATCACCATCGATCAAATTACCCTCGGAATCCATCATCAATAATCGATCACCGTCTCCATCAAACGCTATGCCAATATCGGCCTTTTTTTCCAGTACGACAGAACGCATATTGTCCGGGTGTAACGCGCCAACGTCCTGATTGATATTTAATCCATTCGGCTTGACGCCCAGCTCAATAACCTCGGCTCCCAGTTCCCTGAATACGACGGGTGCAATGTGATATGTGGCACCGTGCGCACAGTCCACGACCATCTTGATCCCTCGTAAAGTGGTATTGAACGGAATCGAACTTTTACAAAATTCGATATATCGTCCCCTGGCGTCATCCATACGGGTCGCCTTGCCCAGGGCTTCCGATTTAACCATGACTAAGGGTTTGTCGATCATAGCTTCGATCGCCAACTCGGTTTCGTCAGATAATTTGAACCCGTCGCCACTGAAAAATTTGATGCCATCGTCGTGGTAAGGATTATGCGACGCACTAATGACTATGCCCGCCGATGCACGTTGTGCCCTGGCTAAATAGGCGATCGCTGGTGTTGGCATTGGCCCCAGTAGCACCACATCGAGCCCAGCCGCGGCAAGGCCAGCCTCCAGTGCAGATTCGAACATATATCCAGAAATTCGGGTATCTTTGCCTATTACAACGCTGCCCTGGCCCTGTTGGGAAAGAACTTTCCCCGCAGCCCAACCGAGCTTCATGATAAAATCGACCGTCATCGGTGGTATTCCCACCCTGCCTCTTATTCCATCGGTTCCAAAGAATTGACGACTCATTGCATTTCTCGCTGTTGCGTTTGTACACCATTGACGGCATCGACAATTGCTAGCGCGTCAATAGTTTGTGCTACATCGTGTACCCGAATTATGTCTGCTCCTTGCATCGCCGCTATCACTGCGGTGGAAATACTACCGTAGAGTCGTTGGTCGAGGGGTTTGTTGAGGATAGTACCAATCATACTCTTTCTCGACATGCCGACCAGCAGGGGAACATCCAGGGCCTTCAATTGCGCCAGCGATTTAAGCAATAACAAGTTGTGCTGTAAAGTTTTACCAAAGCCAAACCCAGGATCGACAATAATATTTTCTCTTGCAATACCGGCCTCAACAGCAGCTTCGATTCGTTGTCGCAAATATTCTATGACCTCCGAGACTACATCGTCGTAGCAGGGATTTTGCTGCATGGTTTCTGGCGTACCTTGCATGTGCATTAAACACACGGCCGCCCCCGATTGTGCCGCCACTGCAAGGACATCGTCCTGGCGCAGGGCCCAGATACTGTTAATCAGGTTAGCACCCTCCGCGACCGCCTGCTGCATCACTACGGGTTTATTGGTATCGATGGATATCTGAACATCCGATTCTTTACGAATCGCCTGGATCAACGGGATCGTCCGGGCCAGTTCTTCACTGGCATCGACGTTCTGGGATCCAGGCCTGGTCGACTCACCGCCAATATCGAGAATATCGACACCGTCGTCGATCAATTGCATGGCGTACCGTAAGGCTTTATCAGTCGTATCGAATTGACCACCGTCGGAAAATGAATCGGGCGTAGTATTAATTACGCCCATTACTCTGACCCGGTTGGTTGGCTGCCGCTTGCCCATAAACAAGCTAAGATTTTGTTAATGCAGCTTGGCTGGATCCAGCATATCGGTATCGTCATCGGTTTCAGAGTCGTTCGAAGTAGTATCTCCTTTGCCGGACGAGTCTTTTCCGTCGTCACCCCAGTCCGCTGGTGGACCGGGTATCTTCCCTTCCATGATCGAATCGATCTGACTTGCGTCGATGGTTTCGTACTTCATTAGCGCGTCGGCCATCAGATGAAGTTTGTCTTCGTTTGCTTTCAACAAATCGAATGCGCGCTGATAATTTCGATCAATAATCGTTCTGATTTCGGAATCAATCGCATGCGCTGTTTCATCCGAAACGGTTTTCTGCCTCCCTATGGTTTTACCCAGAAAGATCTCGCCCTCGTCTTCGCTATAGGATAACGGGCCCATGCGATCAGACAAACCCCACTGGGTTACCATATTGCGCGCGATACTGGTAGCTCGCTCGATATCGTTGGAGGCACCCGTGGTAACCGCATCTGCACCGAAAATTATTTCCTCGGCGATACGACCGCCAAATAGACTGGAGAGCTGGCATTCCAGAAGCCTCTTACTAAAGCTGTAACGGTCGTCTTCCGGCAGAAACATGGTCACACCCAGGGTATTCCCTCGCGGAATAATACTCACCTTGTAAACAGGATCATGCTCAGGCACTAACCTTCCGACGATTGCGTGTCCTGCTTCATGGTAGGCCGTGAGTTTTTTCTCTTCTTCTTTCATGATCATCGACCTGCGCTCAGCGCCCATCATGATCTTATCCTTGGCGCGTTCAAATTCAGCCATTGAAACCACTTTTTTATTCCCTCTGGCAGCAAATAATGCCGCTTCATTGATCAGGTTGGCGAGGTCGGCGCCTGAGAAACCTGGGGTACCCCGCGCGATTATCATCTTATCTACCGCATCTGCCGTAGGCACTTTGCGCATGTGAACCTTCAATATCTGCGCTCGGCCGCGCACATCGGGTAAAGGTACAACCACTTGACGGTCAAATCGACCCGGGCGCAATAAAGCAGGGTCGAGCACATCGGGTCGATTGGTTGCCGCGATCACAATCACACCCTCGTTACCTTCGAAACCGTCCATTTCAACCAACAATTGATTCAGTGTTTGTTCGCGTTCATCGTGTCCCCCACCAAGCCCGGCACCGCGATGGCGGCCTACCGCGTCGATTTCGTCGATGAAGATGATACAGGGGGCATGCTTTTTGGCCTGTTCAAACATATCACGTACACGTGAAGCGCCAACACCAACGAACATTTCTACGAAATCAGAGCCTGAAATAGTAAAAAATGGAACCTTCGCCTCGCCTGCAATAGCCCGGGCTAATAAGGTTTTACCTGTTCCCGGTGCCCCCACCATCAATACACCCTGGGGGATTTTGCCTCCAAGTTTCTGGAACTTGGCTGGCTCCTGTAAAAATTCTACTATCTCGGCCACTTCTTCCTTGGCTTCATCAATTCCCGCGACATCGTTAAAAGAGACTTTGATTTGATCCTCACCCAGTAAACGCGCTTTACTCTTACCAAATGACATCGCACCACGCCCACCACCACCTTGCATTTGGCGCATAAAGAATATCCATATTCCGATTAAAACGATGAACGGAAACCAGCTGACAAAAATATGCGCGAGGAATGAAGGCTGCTCAGGAGGTTTCCCCATGATCGCGACATTGGCACGATCCAGGTCACCAACTAACGCGGAATTATTGGTTTCGGGGCTATAGGTAACAAACGAGGTGCCAGAAATCAGCTTGCCAGTTATATTCTGACCTTCAATCAAAACCTCTCTCACTTGACCCTGTTTTACCTGGGTCAGGAAATCTGAATAAATCAGGTTCTGGTCGCTCGAAGTTCGATCACCGAAATTCTGGAATATCGACAACAATACGACGGCGATAACTACCCATAGGATCAAATTCTTTGCTACATCATTCACTTTAATAACACCTGTTGTAATTACTTATTGCGAACTATATTCATTTTACTGCTATTACTACTAGATACTAGCGTAATTTGGGTAACTATTTTCTACCTGATTCCACTACAAACTGCATATATTTCACTTGATGTAGCCCGTGAAGCCTTGGGCTTGCGAAATTTGACTTTCTGAAAAGTCAGTCTGAAGGCCGAAATCAATCTTTCAAATCCTTCCCCCTGGAATAATTTGACCACAAAATGACCATTTCTGTTCAAATTGTTCTTGGCCAATTCTAATGCCAGTTCAGCCAGATAGACCGATTTCGGCTGGTCTACACTGCCCATACCGCTTAAATTGGGGGCCATATCGGATAAAACAAGATCCAGCGGCTTGTTATCGACCAACCCGAGAATCGCATCCAGCGTGTCCTGTTTGGTAAAATCACCCTGTATGAACTCAACACCGCCAATTGGTTCCATCGGTAACAGGTCGACGGCGATTAGTCGGCCCTTTTCATGTTTAAACCGGCTCACATACTCGCTCCACCCGCCGGGCGCAGCCCCCAGTTCCAGCACAAATTGGCCAGGCTTTAAAATATGATCTTTTTGCTGAATTTCGATCAACTTGTAGACTGCACGCGAACGATACCCCTCTTTACGCGCCCGAATCACATACGGGTCGTCCTCGTGGTCTTTTAACCATTGGTTACTGCTTTTCGAGCGTGACATGAATAAATGCTATGGTAATATGCGCCGCCATTTGAGTCGGTATTTGAAATAGATAAAAGATGAACCTAACTAAATTACAAATCAAGCGATTACGCACTGAGTCGCAGCGACTAAAACTTAAACCCGTGGTAATTATTGGCCATAACGGTCTGAGCGATAATGTTCAAAAACAAATCGACTCTGCTCTCGGATTCCACGAACTGGTGAAAATTCGTATCCCTTCGCTGGAAAAGACAACCAAAAAATCACTGACTGATTCTATTTGTACTCACCACCAGGCGAGCCTGATTCAGTCCATAGGGCATGTGATTGTGGTTTACCGATATAACGATAAATCAGACCGGTTTGGAAAAATCCTAAGTAATTAGGGCACCCCTGCCAGAGTCTGGTCGACTCATAATTAGTCATCGATAATGCACCGCTGTAATTTCGTATTCCCTGACACCGCTCGGCGCTTCAACTGTCACTTCTTCACCCTTTTCTTTGCCGATCAGCGCTCTTGCGATAGGTGAACTGATGGCTATTCTATTTTGATTAATATCGGCTTCGATATCGCCGACTATTTGATAGGACACTTCTTCTTCAGATTCGACATCGACCAATTCTACCGTGCAACCAAACACCACGCGCTCGCTCTGATTTAACTGGGTGACATCGATAATTTGTGCATTGGACAAAACTGACTCGACCTCTGCAATACGGCCCTCGATAAAACCCTGTTCTTCACGCGCTGCGTGATATTCGGCATTTTCCTTCAGGTCGCCGTGTTCCCTGGCTACGGCGATGGCTTCGATGACCTTCGGTCGCCTGACCTGCTTCAATTCTTTGACTTCTGCTTTAAGCCTTTCCGCGCCCTTCGCAGTCAGCGGTATCTGGTTCATCTTTTTTCCATCCTGATTTTCTTCATAGAATTATAAATGTAACGATTGCAATCGGTATACATCATTAATTTCACGATGCGACATTGCCTGGCAAGTCGCCCTGCCACCCGAGAGTGTCGTGGTATAGCACACCGAATGCATCAATGCTTCCCTACGTATAGCATAGGAGTCGGCGATAGCCGAGCGCCCCTCGGTAGTATTGACTATTAACACTATTTCGTCATTTTTGATCATGTCGACGATGTGAGGTCGGCCTTCCTTCACCTTGTTGACATGTTTGCATGTGACCCCAGCTGCCTGTATCACCTTCGCGGTACCGCCAGTCGCAATCAAATTAAAACCTTTATCGTGGAGGTCTCTGGCCACTTCGACAATACCTTTTTTATCATTGTCTCGAACACTCAGAAACACCGTTCCCGGCTTTGGAATAGTACCACCCGAAGCGATCAGACCTTTGGAAAAAGCTTCGGCGAAGGTCTTACCTATACCCATCACTTCGCCGGTTGATTTCATTTCCGGGCCGAGGATCGGATCGACCCCATGGAACTTTGCGAACGGGAAGACAGATTCCTTGACCGATACAAAATCGGGCACAATTTGCCGAGTATGTCCTTGCTGCACCAAGGTCTGGCCTATCATGCATCGAGCAGCCACCTTCGCCAACGGCACGCCGGTTGCCTTGGACACGAAAGGTACGGTACGTGACGCTCGCGGATTGACCTCAAGAATATAAATTTCATCCCTCTTGATCGCAAACTGCGTATTCATCAAGCCGACAACTTTTATCGCCTTCGCCATTAGTTCCACTTGCTCGCACATTTTTTGCTGAATTTCTTTTGACAGGGTATAGGGGGGCAATGAACAGGCAGAATCGCCGGAGTGTACGCCAGCCTGTTCTATATGTTCCATTAATCCACCAATAAAAACACTTTCACCGTCACAAACCGCATCGACATCTACTTCAATCGCGTCGTCCAGAAACCGGTCGAGTAGAACCGGAGAATCCCGTGACACCGCCACCGCTTCTTTCATGTAGCGTGCGAGATCTTCCTGATCGTATACTATTTCCATGGCTCGGCCACCAAGCACATAGGAAGGTCTTACCACGAGAGGAAACCCAACCTGCTCGGCGAGAACCGGGGAAGTTTCGACATCAAACGCGATACGATTCGGTGGCTGTAGCAGACCGAGCTGGTTAATCAATTGCTGAAAACGCTCGCGGTCTTCGGCCAGATCGATCGAATCTGGCGTGGTACCGATGATTGGAACACCGGCTGCTTCGAGTGCACGAGCCAGATTGAGCGGCGTCTGGCCGCCAAACTGGACGATAACACCTTTTGGTTTTTCCAGATGAATCACTTCGAGCACGTCTTCTAGAGTAAGCGGCTCGAAATACAGGCGATCCGAGGTGTCGTAATCGGTCGATACGGTTTCAGGGTTACAGTTAATCATGATGGTTTCAAAACCATCTTCGCGCATCGCCATCGCAGCGTGAACGCAACAGTAGTCAAATTCGATGCCCTGGCCGATTCGGTTTGGCCCACCACCGAGTACGATAATTTTGTCTTTATCGCTTGGTTCGGCTTCGCATTCCTGCTCATAGCTTGAATATAAATAAGCCGTCGACGAGGCAAATTCTGCCGCGCAAGTATCAACCCGCTTGTATACCGGACGCACACCCAGATTTCGCCGCAAACTTGCCACTTTAAGTTCATCGGTTCCGAGCAATTTTGCCAGACGCCGATCAGAAAAGCCTTTACGCTTTAATGCATGAAATTCCTCAGCACCAAGCGCTTCGACACTGGTGCCTGATAATTTATTCTCGGTCGCAACCAAATCTTCGATCTGCGCCAGAAACCAGGGATCGATGGCTGTATATTCAAAAATTATTTCCAGACTATAGCCGGAGCGAAAAGCGTCGGCTACGTACCAGATACGATTCGCTCCTGGTAGTCTGAGTTCGGTCCGGTACAAATCTTCGAGTTCATCTTTGCTCAGATTCTGGTCGACAATTTCGTCCAGTCCATCGACTCCGGTTTCTAACCCGCGCAAGGCTTTCTGAAATGACTCCTGGAAACTACGTCCAATCGCCATAACTTCGCCCACCGACTTCATCTGGGTCGAGAGTCTATCGTCTGCCTGTGGAAACTTTTCGAAGGTAAAACGGGGAATCTTGGTTACTACATAGTCGATCGTCGGTTCAAACGAAGCTGGAGTCACCCCACCGGTAATATCATTTTTTAATTCATCCAGCGTATAACCCACTGCCAGTTTCGCCGCCACCCTGGCGATCGGAAAGCCGGTGGCTTTGGACGCCAGCGCGGACGAGCGCGAAACTCGGGGATTCATCTCGATGATGATCATTTCACCATTTTCCGGGTTAATCGCAAACTGGACGTTGGAGCCACCAGTTTCGACACCGATTTTACGCAAAACCGCAATGGAGGCATTTCGCATGATCTGGAATTCCTTGTCAGTCAGGGTCTGTGCCGGCGCGACAGTAATAGAATCGCCGGTGTGAACGCCCATCGGATCCAGATTTTCTATCGAACAAATGATGATGCAATTATCCTTCTTATCGCGAACCACCTCCATTTCAAATTCTTTCCAGCCTAGCACCGAGGCTTCGATCAGTACTTCGGTGGTCGGTGACAGTGCCAGCCCACGTTTAATGATATCTTCGAATTCTTCCCGATTATAAGCGATGCCTCCCCCGCTGCCGCCCATAGTAAACGATGGCCGGATTACTGTCGGAAAGCCAATTTGCGACTGTCCCTGCCAAGCTTCTTCGAGGCTGTGCGCTATAAACGCTTTGGGAGTGCTCAAGCCTATCTCGCTCATGGCTTTCCTGAACTGCTCACGATCCTCGGCCATATCGATCGCTTTGCGACTCGCACCGATCATTTCAACCTGGTATTTTTCCAACACCCCTTCCCGGTCGAGATCGAGCGCACAGTTCAATGCGGTTTGCCCACCCATAGTCGGCAACAATGCATCAGGACGTTCTTTTTCGATGATCTTTTCAACCACATTCCACAGGATCGGTTCGATATATACCGAATCGGCACTATCCGGATCGGTCATAATTGTCGCCGGGTTGGAGTTAATCAATATGACCCGAATACCTTCTTCTTTCAAAGCTTTGCAGGCCTGGGTACCGGAATAGTCAAATTCGCAGGCCTGGCCAATAACGATTGGGCCAGCACCGATAATCAGCACAGATTTAATATCGGTTCTACGAGGCATCAGGTCACTCCCGCGCGTCCGAGTTGTCTTTACGGGCTTTGATCAAGTCGAAAAATTGATCGAACATCGGTGCCACGTCATGCGGCCCCGGGCTTGCTTCTGGATGACCCTGAAAGCCGAACGCCGGTTTATCGGTGCGCTGCACCGCCTGCAGGCTGCCATCGAATAGTGATCGGTGAGTGGCGCGCAAGTTATTCGGTAAAGTCTTCTCATCGACTGCAAAACCGTGGTTCTGACTGCTTATCATGACTTCGCCGGTTTCCAGATTTTGCACCGGGTGATTTGCACCGTGATGACCAAATTTCATTTTAAGAGTTTTGGCTCCACTGGCCAATGCCAATAATTGGTGGCCGAGGCAAATACCAAATACCGGGATACTGGTTTGCAATATCTCGCCAATCGCTGCAATCGCATAATCGCAGGGCTCCGGGTCACCAGGACCATTGGAAAGAAATACCCCGTCGGGTTTCATCTTTAGCACTGTCTCAGCCGATGTCTGAGCTGGCACTACGGTCACGCTTGCGCCGTGATCTACCAGCATGCATAGAATGTTTTTCTTGATGCCGTAATCGTAAGCCACGACGTGATACCGTCCTGCCTCCTGATTCTGGTAACCCTCGGCTAATGACCAGGTCGATTGCGACCACTGATAAGATTTTTCGGTCGTCACCACCTTGGCCAAATCTGTACCTGCGAGTCCGCCAAAGGCCTTCGCAGCGCTCAACGCCTTTTGTGCAGAAATAGTATCACCCGCCATGATGGCACCGTTTTGTGCACCTTTGTCGCGTAGCAGTCGGGTCAATTTGCGCGTATCGATATCGGCGATCGCAACGACCTGCCGAGCCTGGAGGTAGTCCTGCAGATTCTGCTCACTGCGCCAATTACTGGCCCGTATCGGTAGATCGCGAATAATGAGACCGCTGGCGTGGATAGCCTGGGATTCTTCGTCTTCGCGATTGACTCCGGTATTACCGATATGCGGATAGGTGAGTGTGATCAATTGCTGACAATAAGAAGGGTCAGTTAAGATTTCCTGATAACCGGTCATAGCTGTATTAAATACCACCTCGCCGGGCGATATCCCGTCAACTCCGATCGACCTGCCCTCGAATAAAGTTCCATCTTGCAAGGCCAGTATTGCTGGTTTTGGCACAAAACCTCCAGATTCAAAAAAATGCGCGCGCACGAAAACGGGAGGAACCGTCGGTTCTTCCCATATCAATAATTTAAGAGTTCACACTGCGAAAGCAGCATCTTCTTGAGGGCGTATTATAGTTTGATTAGCGATTAAGGTCTAGAGTAAGGAATCGATTTTTAATGCCTTAAAACAGTTTTTTATCTCTTCTCTCAGGTTGCTATCAATTAGCTTTCTTTTACCTGCCTGGCGTGCGAGAGTTACCCATTCTAAAATTTGTTGCTTCATCACTCACCTGGTTAACCGTTGTCTGAATCCGGCTCCAATTTCACCAAGGCTGTATATTTTATCGTGCTGGCTATTTTTCTGTTCGATGTACAGGGTGCAATCATCAAGTACATGGGAGCACGCTTTCCGGTAGAGCAGTTGGCTACTTTTCGTAATATATTCGGCCTGATTCCAAGCCTGCTGGTTTTGTTTCTATCACGAGAATGGCACGATAACGGACGCCAGCTGCTGATCAAACAATGGCGGTTAGCAATACTGCGTGGTTTTTACATCGCCGGTGCTCAGTATTGTTTTTACCTGTCACTGGTCAATATGGAACTCGCTACCGCAACCACACTCACTTTTATTGGCCCAGTATTTATTACCCTGCTGTCGATTGTTCTATTAAAACACAAGGTGGGAGTCTGGCGCTGGGTAGCGGTTGTGGGTGGGTTCCTCGGCGTGCTATTAATAATGCGTCCGGGATCAGAAATTTTCACTCCTTTTGCGTTATTACCAATTTGTGCGGCCTTCGGTTATTCACTGGCAGTGGTCAGCGTACGCCTGCTCGACGATGCGATACCAACTGCAACGATCAATCTTTATGCCCTGATCGGTGCTCTGGTCGGTTCTACTGTTATATTGTTGTCCACCGGGAATTTTGTGGCGGTAGAAAAGACTGGCGAATGGCTTTGGCTGATTGCTATGGGGACCGTGGGTGGATTTGCGGTGCTGTGTCTGATCACCGCGTATCGGCTGACACGCCCGGGCAACCTTTCGCCTTTTGAATATATCGGTATTCCTTTCTCATTTACTCTGGGCTGGTTATTTTTTGACGAATCTCCGTTTGATAAACTGTTTCCCGGGGTTATATTAATCGTAGCAGGCGGTTTATTGATTGCATGGCGCGAACGTAAAAAAAAGAACCCTATGGTCGAGCCGGTTTAAGCTCTTTTTTGCCGGGATTTCTCCACTAACTGGGACACACTGTATTCCACGGCGGTTAGCATTTGCTGAGCATCGGCAAATCGCATATAGGTTTTCTTTTCCAGGGCCTTGAGAATTATTTGTTTCAGGCTATTAGGTAATTTGAGATGGCTTAAATCGGGTTCACTGTTAATGATACTTTGCTTCAATAAAGGCAAACTGGTGCCATTAAATGGTTGATGTCCCGATAACAGGTGGTAAAGCGTCACCGCCAGCGAAAAAAGGTCGGAACGACCATCCAGTTTTTTACCCTGAAGTTGCTCGGGAGACATGTATGACGGGGTGCCGATAATTATATTGTCGCTTTGGTGACTTTTTATTTCGGTATAAGCAGCGCCAAAATCGGTCACTATGTAGATGTCCTCTCTTACATTGTACATAATATTGGCTGGTTTAATATCGCCGTGAACCACGCCATGAGCGTGCGCCACTGCAAGTGCTTTGAGCACAGATTTCAATATTCTCAGGCACTCACCTACCGTAATATACTCACGCTTCCGCAGGCGCAAAGACATCGGATATCCGGGAATAAAATCCATCGCGATAAAGGCTGTATTTCTGTATACAGCCGCGTCATGGATCCTGACGATATTCCTGTGCTCGAACCGAGATATGATCTCCGCTTCTTTAAGCCAGTGTTCGATTCGATGCCGTTCGATATTAGGCTCCAGCTTCGACGACATAACTTTCAATGCAACCCGGTTATGCGTGCGCATATCTTCAGCCTCGTAAACGATCGCCGTTGCGCCTTGTGCAATTTTTTTAATTATTTCGTAATGACCGATGACCTGTAATGTATTATCTTCCAAAATTGCAGCACTGGCCGGGGGAAATTTCTCTCTGATCTCCTCAACACGCGTGACGAAATCACTTAGCCCCGAATCGTATTGAGACAACCAATGATAGAGATTTAATGCGCTCGCCCAATGCCTGCTCGACTCGAGTAATATTCCCAACTGGTAACCCACTTCCAGCAGTTCGTCACTGTACGGGCATTGTTTTAACATGATTAATGCGGTCTTTAATTCCCCTTGATCGATTTTCTTTTGAATATTTTGCAGCGACACAGGCCCCCGGCCTGGCCAAATAATCGAAGCCAACCGCTGGTATAAGTCAAGTATCCAGTAAATCGATGACACCAGAACCATGATCAGGCCGGGTAACACCACCGGCAGGAAAATTTGGCTGAAGATAGCGAGTAACACTTCCAGCATCAACAGCACAAACAGAATGATACTGACTGCCAGGAATGACACAGCAGTGGTTCTCGCACGCGTATATTTGCGCACATAAACCGCCAGTATCAGGCAATAAACCAGCAACACCGACCACTGCGGCGCGACCCTAATGTTTGATCCTGAAAGCAGTTCTCTTTGCGAAGGAAGCAGACTTACTATGTATGAAAATAAATCATACTCCAGCACCGATACGACAGACGTCAAACTGACAAGATAGGTAAATAAAAGCAGGCATCCGGTTAAGCCCAGTTGCCAGGCTCTGGCCTTGAAGCTAAACACTATTGTGGTTATCCCAAACAACCGGTAAGAAAACCAGATTCATTTCGATTGGCTGATTAGTCATGCAAATTAATTCATCGATAGTATTCAATCGGTACACAAAACGGCCTGAACTGTTGTAGGTCAATGCGAGGATGCTCATGGATAATATAGATTTTTAACGCATTGGAAAAGCACGACGATTAAAAACCACTAGACATATAGCTGGTAATTCCTATATATTCCCACCCGTTTTCAGGTGCGTGGCAACACGATAATCGGGAAACTCGTGAGATACGAGTACTGCCCCCGCAACGGTGAAGAAACCAGAAAACCTCTGACCAGATCATGCATGAACAGAGGCTCCCTGAGTTTCCAAGTCCGGAGACCGGCCTGAAATGGTATGAACAAGACCAGAATTACGGGTGGTAATTCTCACAGCCTGTAGCGATGTCCAACATTCTCTCCAACTGTGTGTGTCTCTCTTTAGCTTGCTGGAGATCCACATGAACCATTATAAATCAATTATTTTAACTTCGCTCGTCCTGTTGCCCGTATTAGCGTATGCGGAACTAGGACCTATAATCGTGACTGGAACCAAAACAGAACAGCTACTTTCTGAATCTGCTGTACCGGTCGAAATCATCACTTCGGAACAGATTCGTAATAGCGTGGCGACAGATGTTGCTGATATCATCGAGATGCACAGTAGTCTGGAAATTGCCCGTAATGGTGATTACGGAAAAATTACCTCATTATTTATTCGAGGCAGCGAAAGCAATCACTCGGTAATTCTGATCGATGGCGTTAAAATAAATTCTGCTACTACCGGTGCTACCGCTTTGCAGAATATTTCTCCCAATATTATCGAACGAATCGAAATAGTTAAGGGACCCCGATCCAGTCTATACGGATCAGAGGCAATCGGGGGCGTTATCAATATTATTACGCGCAAGCAAGTCGATGGCCGTAGTGGCAATATTCGTGTAGGAGCAGGGGAAGACGGAGTTCGAAAGACTAATATCTCCGGTTTCTACGGAAACGATAATCTATCCGGTGGTATCACCTTCGAACAATTCGATGCCGAGGGTTTTCCTGTAAAAGACGCTTCACCTGAAGATCACGGTTTCGAAAATGAGACGATCAATGCATTTATCGACTACCAAATGGGCCGCTCCGATCTTCGCTTTAGTCACTGGTCGGCGAAGGGAAACGTAGAGTACTTTGTCCCCGGTTTTCCAGCATTTGGGGGATTTCCAGCAACACCTGATCAGGAACTAGATCAAGACTTCGAAAATAGTTCGACGGCATTCGTATGGAATTACGCAATCACCATCGATATTAGTTCCAACCTGCGTGTTAGTTCAATCACCGACTATATCCAGCAAAATCAGCCAACTTCTTTGACGGGTGACTTCGCTAAGACCGACCGTGCCGAAATTGAGCTCAAAATCGATTTTCAGGTAGGTGATGGTAGTGCTGTTTCAGTTGGACTGCTATCGGCAGAAGAAGATGTTGAAGCACTTTCGTTCGACACTACATTTGATGAGACAACCGATATTGCCGCTACTTACCTCTTATTTCAGGGCCATCAGAAAAAAAACAATTACGCCATTGCAGCACGTCAGACCGATCATGAAGATTTTGGCAAGCACAACACCTGGAACATCGACTACAAATTGATGCTTACCGATGCAATCGATGTTCATGTCGGGGCGGGTACCGCATTCAGAGCGCCAGATAATACGGATCGTTTTGGATTTGGCGGAAATCCTAATTTAGAGCCGGAATT
>JADFJT010000091.1 GCA_022566015.1 Pseudomonadota bacterium
GAAAAGGCGCCGGCAGGATTCGGCACGGTTGCTCCGAATTGTTGATTCGTGCTAAAGGTGGGGCTGCCCCGGGTGGTGTAAATTTTCGCATTGCGAATATCCGTGCCGGGATTCGTGCTGCCGTTGGCACTCAACGAAAACTGCGTCACTGTCAGCGGATTTTGACCGCCGGCGGTTTCGATCCGGATGCCGATAATCTCATTATCCACCGTATTCGTTAGAAAAATCTGCCGCGTCCTTTGTGTGGTGGGGCTGGATAGATATGACACGGGCGTTAGCAGGTCAGAAAAATCGATTTTTGCGGCTAACACTTCCTCTCCCCCAGTAAAGACCGACGGGATCTTGCTATACCAGGTTACATAAAGCGCCTGATCCCGGAACACAACCGGCGTCCCGAGACTCTGTTTGTCCTCAAAAACATCCCCGAGAAAGCTGGAGAAATCGATGCCGGTACCGGTCGGATTAAGGCGGGTCACAAAGATATCTTTCTGCCGGAGAAAACGTCCGGTCACACTGGCGCCGGCCAGGGGGAAGTCGATGGAGCCCCGGACGCGCGCCTTGGCGTAGGCCGAGGGCACCCCCCGATCCTGGTGCCCCGATTCTGGTGACACAATACTTAATTAAGGCATTAAAAAATTAGCCGACGTAAACACCGTTAGAACTTTCTCAGACCCAGACAATACCCCACCTATAGAAAAACCATCCCCCAGATGTCAAACTCGCCTAATTTGACTTGAGTCTTCATGGATCCTGTCGCACATACACTGGTCGGCGCGGTGCTGGCGGAAACCGGGCTTAAGCGGGTTTCCCGTTATGCCACCGCGACCCTGATTATTGGCGTCAACCTGCCTGATATCGATGGCATCGCAAAATTCTGGGGCCCTGACGCTGCTTTGTACTTCAGGCGTGGCTGGAGCCACGGTATCCTCGCACTGGTGGTCATGCCGCTATTACTGGCGGGCCTCATCTGGCTGTGGAACCGTTGGCGTAGTCGCGCGGCGGACGACAGGCAGGCTTTTCGCCTGGGGTGGATAATTGCGCTGAGTTTCCTGGCCGTCTGCACACATCCTTTGCTCGACTGGATGAATACTTACGGTATTCGTTTGCTCATGCCTTTCGATGAACGCTGGTTTTACGGCGATACCCTGTTCATTATCGATCCCTGGATCTGGCTCGTACTGGCGGCGGGTGTATTACTGGCTCGTCAGAGAAACTATGCCGAGCTGGCCTTCTGGTTTGCGCTTGGCGTGTTATCGAGCTGGTTGATGTTTAACACCGAACACGCCAATATCTGGATTCAATCAGCCTGGTTTGGCGGCCTGGCATTGATTGTGATTTTGCGTATTAATCGGTCCGCGAGTAACTCAGCACCGAGCTATGCTCGCGTAAGTATTGCTATGGTGATCGTGTACGTCGGTGCCCTGTATGGTGTTGCCCGAATTACAGAAAATCTGGTCACCGAACAATACGAAGCGCCTTTGCAAGTCCAGGCCAACCCGCTTCCCGGTCAACCGTTTTCACATCGCGTGATCCTCGTATATGATGAATATTACCGGGTCATCGATCCGCAGGGTAACGAGTACGAAGTTCCGCGAGAAAAGCCGAACCAGATTGTCAGGACTGCCATGCAGTCGGAATCCATACGCGGCTTTGTCAACTGGATGCGTTTCCCCTATTGGGATGTCGACGAAACAGCGGAAGGCTGGCGCGTCAGGTTCTGGGACCTGCGTTATCAGGGGCCGGGCTCACGTGGCGCTTCAATTGGTTTCGCCCAGGTTGATGTGCCTTATATGAAGGAAATGGAGGAGTAAAAAAGGGTGATCGGGTCAGGTCTAGCTTTTAGCCCGGAATTCGCCAGGTCGTAGTCTAAAGGCTTATAATTAAGTTACGTGTCCCTGGAATTCGGCGCGAATACTGAGAAATTAATATCGGGATTAAAAGGGTAGCGTCTCATTTATTCTTATAGCGATAATTAAATAATGCGTCCCCAAAACTACCCGGCAGATGCGCCACGGGTTTCTGCTGGGGGTTCCAGAGACACAATACCGAAGTAGGAATATCTACAATATTTGTTTACTGAATTACGTATTGTGCCCCCGGAATTTTCGCGGACGATATCGCTTTAGAATGCTTTGAACCCTACTTGGTAAGGGTATAGGTCTTGCCAACCACCGGCGAAAGCACGTCAACATTAAGTCCAAGTTTTTTGATTTCAGCCTCAAACTCGGCCGGTGTGCCCATCCATGGAGGACGCCCCTTGACACGAAAGTGCTGTGGAACAACCGTCTTCAAATTAGGGTTGTCTGTCATCAGCAGTTTGACAGCGAAGGCCGCATCGTCGGGATGCATCATGTACCGTCCGGCGATCGGCAGTAAAGCGACATGCGGCTGGAAGCGCATGCCAAACAGCTGCAAGTCCATCGACAGACCGGTGCTCCCCGCCATCAGAACCCTGAGGCCATTCTCGAATGTGATCACAGCCCCTGATGCTGGTCCGCCGTAGATCGAACCGCTTGAGCCGTCGACTGGTCTGACCCCGGAGCCGTGCGCTGACTGAATCAATTGCACGCTAACCTTGCCTACCTTAAAGCGACCGCCAATACCGCCCCGGTAAATCTGACTCTTCAAGCCGCCGTACTGTTCGATCTGGCTTTGCATCCAGCCTCCAAGTTCGGAGACCGTAAATATCGTCGCACCCGTAATCGCGGCGATTTCAATAGCGTTACCCTGATCATCACCGTGTCCGGATGTGGTCAGAATCAGATCGACATCGCCTTCCTTATAGGAGTCCATGGTCATGGGGGCATCCTTATTCCCCTTAACCCAGGGATTAATGAGGATGACCTTGCCTTCATCGGAAACGAATTTAAAATGCTGATTCCCATAAAATGTCATCTCGACCGCCGAAGCCTGCATGGCGATCGGGAGTGTCAGCATTACAGTGATAACTATAAAAAATCGTCCTAGCACGCATTTATACATTTTCGTATCTCCCAGATCCGTTTTATTTCGAGGGAATGTTACCTAAATACAGGCGCTATGTAACCTTGTTTGAGCCTGAGCAGCTCATTGAATTATCACAATATATAACAAAGCCCTACAATAGTGGGGCTATCGGCATTGAAGTCGAATGGGCAACGCGACGTAGCGAATGAAGTTAATGATTTTAACGAGGTAACTGTGGCACACCCTGTTAGTGCAGAAAAGCGAAGTGTATTAATCACCGGTTGCTCGAGTGGTATTGGTGAGTGCGTGGCACATGGATTACATCAGCGCGGTTACCGTGTATTCGCAAGCGTCCGTAATCCGAGTGATCGTGCTGCGTTTGAAGTGGCAGGCATAGAGTGTCTGGTGCTCGACTACTGTGACTCAGCGAGCATCAAGGTTGCAGTTGAGCAGGTGCTGGATAAAACCGATGGGCATTTATATGCCCTGTTTAATAACGGGGCTTATGGCCAACCGGGTGCCTGTGAAGACCTCAGTCGCGAGGCGATACGCCAGCAATTTGAAACCAATGTATTCGGCTGGATGGAGCTGACCAATCTCGTTATTCCGGTGATGCGTGCACAAGGTTACGGCCGCATTATTCAAAACAGTTCAATTCTCGGTTTTGTGGCAATGTCGATGCGTGGTGCTTACAACGCCAGTAAATTCGCCATCGAGGGATTCAGCGACACCATGCGACTGGAGCTTGCCGGAACCGATATTCATGTCAGTTTGATTGAGCCTGGTCCGATAGAGAGCAAATTTCGAGCAAATGCTTATCGGGCTTTTCAACAACATATCGTGATCGATAACAGTGTCCATCGCGACCGCTATAAAAAAATGATTGAGCGTTTTGAAGCCAGCGGAAATGTTCTGCCATTTACGCTGCCCCCGGAGGCGGTGCTCAAACGCGTGGTGCACGCGCTGGAAAGTAAGCGACCAAAGATACGCTACCCAGTTACTTTTCCCACCTATCTATTTGCCTGGTTAAAACGTGTGATGAGTGATCGGATGATGGATCGAATACTGAGGCGAGTGGGTTAGCAGCCGTCGCACTAATACTCCTGCGAAGCGGCGCTAGCTAAACAGCACGATAAAGAGTACTATTAACAGTATTGTCAATAGATCTTTAGGCTTCAACTCATGACCAGTATTACTGCAAACGATCTCAAAACCAAAGGTGTATCCGTTTTAGAGTCTGCCCTCCAGCAAAGCGGGGAAGCCGTCATTACCGTGCGTGGCGAACGCAAGTATGTTGTGCTCGATTTTAGTACCTACAACAAACTGCGTGAATACGAACTGGATATCGCCCTCCGGGAAGCTCGTGATGATATTGCGAACGGCAACTACAAAACTGAAAGTGTTGATGAGCACATGGAGCGAGTTCTTGGCTGATGCCATTCACCCTTTTATACCCGGACAGTTATATCAGGCGCGCCAGAAAATTCTTACGGAAACACCCGGAGATACACAGTCAGTACAGGAAAATACTTCAATTATTAGAGCTAGACCCTTATCACCCTGCTCTGAGACTACACAGCCTGGAAGGTCGCTTAAAGGGTCTGTCTTCGGTATCTATCAACATGAGCTATCGGATAGTGTTGGAGTTGGAGATTCGGGGCGAAGAGATCATTCTTATCAATATTGGTAGCCACGATCAGGTTGACTGAAACCAATCAATGGTGTCGGCATCGTTTAAAAAACTCGCCAATAGAACATCCTTTCAATAGCCCAGAGTATGCGATTATTAATCAGCACCAGATCGATTTCAGACCCCTGCGGCGGTACGATAGAAATAGGCCTGGGTATGCGGCAATTCCCCGGTAGAGCAGAAAATAGCCAGGTACCCCACAGTTTGAAACTGTCTCAAATCAAATCCACTGGCCCCTCGGGTTTCCTGTATACTGACGCATCTATCTGGTGCAATCTTTTCCGACTTCCTCACACTAACCGAAAAACCGATCTGATGATTATTTAGTAATATCAGGGACACGGGGTTTTATATTTATGAACGATGAATCTGACGACGTTTTTTTTGATCGAAAATTCAACATCACAAAAATTGAAAAAACGGATCCCCCTGAGGGTATGCAGGAAGGTGAGTGGTACCGATATGTTATCGGTAAGGGAAGTTCTGAAATACAGGGCAAACGACCCGGCACACTTCAATCAGTGACCGAGCATGCAAAGGAGTATGCTTCAAACCTTAGCCAGAGAGCTGCACAAGGTTATTCGGCTTATGCCGCAACCAAACGAACAAAACCAGATTCAGGCTCGAACAAGTCGTGACTGCAATAAGAAGTCAAGCACGAAACTATCAGAGGTTCCCTAAATTAGATTGCTTAAGAAAATAGTCAGCAGTTTTTGACAAAGCTAATCTCGTCGAATCTTACATTATCAACATAACAGAGCTATCAGTTATGGTTGGTATCAAAGATTTAAAAATCGTCGGAATCGACTAAGATCGACCGCCTCGTATTCGTAAAGAGGCCTATATAGATATTTACTTTA
Source organism: Pseudomonadota bacterium (assembly GCA_022566015.1). Taxonomy (GTDB): domain Bacteria; phylum Pseudomonadota; class Gammaproteobacteria. Next base: position 5,497 of record JADFJT010000091.1, read on the forward strand.
AACTCCCTGAAAAAGCACCAATGGACCAGGTGTGAAGATTTCAACGCTGCAGAGCGTCGATTAACACACATTACGCCCCACAACACTTCTTGTATTTCTTGCCACTCCCACAGGGGCAGGGGTCATTACGATTGGCCTTTTTGGTGCTCACGGCTCTGACCTGTTTTTTTTGCAGCGCTTCCAGATCACGGATATTTTCATCCTGCTCAGAATTCAACTCAATAACACAGACCCAGCCATTTTTTGCAAAAACGGCTGCCAGCTCTTGTTCGCGCTCCGGGGTTTGAACACTAATTTGTGCCGGTGCCTTCCTGGTACCTAGACGGAAGGTGTTTTTGACTTCAAAGTTCGCTTTTCTTTGCTCAGCCTGCTTCAACGCAGGGCCTTTTTGAAAAATCTTCGCCATGATTTACGGCCTGTTAAATAATAAGTTCAATGCATTGTCGGGTTGCCTACAGTCTGTTACGCGACAACATCCCGATATCGTGATGCTTAATAAGGAGTGGAAATGACTCTCGAAATCCCCGCATCATGATCACGATATCTTTTGTGAGGGGGAAATTAACAGGCATTTCGGCTGATCTGGAATGAAATCAAACCAGGCAAATTTTCACTACGCATATTCAGGGCTGCAAGTATAAAGAGTCTTTAGATTCCTGCACATATATCTTACGCGGAGTTCATTTATGCCGTTAGAGAAAGGCTTGCCAGAAACAATGGGATCAACATCTATCGAAAAATTCGCCAATTGAATACCTTGCCAATAACACCCAGCAAGAATTTACTAATCCGACAGAATTTACATTTCCAACATTTGTGGCAGCGATACGACAATTACGCCATCTTTTGTTTTAAATTTCTCCTTGCCGCTATACACAACAAATTTGTTATCGGGTTTGATGTCCTGGTCAGAGCTTCTAGTGTGTCAGATTGACATAGCTTCCTTACTATCCTTGTATATTTGCCATTAGATGGTAAATATACAAGGATAAATGAATCAATAGAGTCAGTATCGATTGATGGAGCGACTCTGAGATAGATTCCGGCTCGGGGGCCGGAATGACGGTTTTTTCTCAGCTCCGCGGCAATTTATTCTCCGGATCATACAGCGGCTTGTAACCGACTGCCTCAACCCTCATCGGAAATTGTTCACCGAGATATTCGGTGATGAACTCACGACCTTCCTGGCATAACTCGTGGGGCAGGTAACCCAGCCCGATATTTTTACCGATGCTTGGACCGTAGGCAATGCTGGTGAGATAAGATCGGCGGCCTTTCGAATCGATCGGCACCTCGCCTGTCTTTGGGTCCATCAGCGGGCAGGAGCCAACCGGGTAGCGTGCGATGCCGTTTGAATCGACATTGTCAGTCATGACCAGTGTGCACAGGTAGGCTGCCTGGTGTTTAAGCTCGCGTTGTTCGAGGTACGGGGCCTTACCATAGAAGTCAGCCTCCTTGACTTTGGGGCGCGCCAGACCGGCTTCGTAGAGGTTGTACTCGGTGAGCAGATCGGCGTTTTGCAGGCGCAGGCTTTTTTCCATGCGTCGGCTGTTGGCATAGGTTTCGATTCCGACCGGTGTCGCGCCCTGTGCGTAGATCAGGTCCCACAGTGACATGCCGTAGCTGAACGCCACATGCAGCTCCCAGCCTTGCTCACCTACATAGGAGATGCGGAAGGCCTCGACCGGGATGCCTTTTAGAGTGAGATGCCGTGTTGCAGCAAACGGAAAATTCTCATTCTCCCAGGCATTGGGGTCATCGGCGATCGCCTGAATCATCTTGCGTGCATTGGGTCCCCAGACACCCAGGCAGGCCATGTGATCTGATCGGTCCTCGATAATGACATTCCAGCCGTTGTCTTCTGCCATGCGTTTGAGCCAGATGTAGTCGCGGTGACCTGCATCGGCGCCGTCAATCACGCGGAAGCGGTCTTTCGCATGTCGAATGACGGTCAGGTCTGCTCGTACCCCGGCACGTTTGTCGAGGAAATGCGTATAAACTCCCTTGCCGATGGGCGTATCGCCACCGACTTTGGCGACACAGGTGTATTCCATCAGGGCCTCGGCATCAGGGCCGAGGACATCGTAAACGGCGAAATGCGACAGGTTGATCATGCCGACGTTTTCCGACATCTCAAGATGTTCGGCGTTGGATACGCGCCAGAAGTGACGGTTGTCCCACTCGTGCTCACGTATCGGCACTCGTTCGCCGTATTTCTCCAGCAAGTGCTCATTAGAGGCGTAACCATGCGCGCGCTCCCAACCCGACAGTTCCATGAAGTAGCCGCCCAACTCCTGTTCACGCGCCCAGAAGGGGCTGCGGCGCAGATTACGGCCCTTGGTATAGGGTTCGCGGTTGTGCACGGCCGGGTTGTAAATCTTGAATGCGGATTCGAAGCAGCGATCGTAAATGTAGGTAGGCGTTTTCTGAATCGGGTAGTGGCGCGCGGTGTCGATACTGAAGAAGTCCATCTCGGCGACGCCGTCGGTCATCCAGTCCACCAGCACCTTGGCGATTCCGGGGGCGTCCTTGACCCATACCGCAATCGCATACCAGAGTCCACGGGTTAGCGTGGATTCACCTACCGACGAACTACCATCGGTGGTTACCTGCAGCAGACCGTTAAACGAGTGTTTCTCGTTATAGCCGATTTCGCCGAGGATCGGGGTCAGTTCCATCGCGCGTTCCAGCGGCGCCATGATCTGATCGAGTTCGAGATCACGCTGAGAGGGCGACCATTGGGTCTCGCCTTTTTCGGGCAGGTCGCGTGGGTGTACCAGTCGGGGTTCCTTTTCTTCGTAATAACCCCACTCGATCTGGCCGCCTTCCGGTGTTTTCGGGTCACCGGTATCGCGCATATAGGCCGAGTTGCCCTGGTCGCGCAGCAGCGGATAGCCGATGTCCTTACCGGTGCCTTCGAATTCAGTGAAGGGGGCGAAGAAAGTGAGTGGGTGATCGACCGGCATCACCGGGAGGTCCTCACCAGCCATTTCGGCGATGGTGCGACCCCACAATCCGGTACACACGATGACGTAGTTGGCGGCTATGTAGCCACGGCTGGTTTCCACGCCCACTATGCGACCATCCTGAATATCGAGACCGGTGGCGTTGGTGTTGGCAAAGGATTGTGCTTTGCCGGTTTTGACCGCGTCATCAACGAGGATACCGACAACTGTTTGCGAACGGGGTTTCACCAGGCCTGCGTCGGGATCCCACATTGCGCCCTGGATCATGTCCTCTTCGAGCAGCGGAAATTTTTCCTTGGCTTCCGCCGCGCTGATCATTTTCACGTTGGTGCCGAAGGATTTTCCGGATGCAACCTTGCGCTTCAGTTCCATCATGCGGTCGGCGTCGCCCACACGCGCGACCTCGAGACCGCCGATGCGGTCGTAGTGGCCCATCTTATCGTAGAACTCGATGCTATAGCCTGTGGTATAGCAGGTGAACTTACTGTGATCGGTGGCGTAGCAGAAGTCGGATGCGTGCGAAGTTGACCCGATATCGGTGGGAACCGAAGTCTTGTCGATGCCAACAATGTCTTCCCATCCGCGTTCGACTAGATGATGTATCACCGAAGCGCCAACGATGCCGCCTAGACCAATAATGACGACGTTGGACTTATCTGGAAACTGTACCATGGCTATTCTCCGGATGGCGGCCGGTTACCGCCGACGCTGCTAAAAGTGATTTTCTAATATTCGGGAGTATAAACACCCAGATTTAAATTCTTCAACAACTTTAGATCAGGAAGTCGCGGTATTGTCCAATTGTGTCGCATCTGAAATTTATTAAAATTCAGCGATCAGTCAAAATTTTCTTTCAGGTCGATCCCCTTGATTCCCCGTGAAATGTCGATAAAATATTCGGCCTTCGAATCGGGCCTGGTCGATACAGCCTTACACGAAATAGGTACCGAGTTGGAATATAGAAATACTCGGAGAATTGTTCAAAGCTACGGTGATCGAGGAGTCCCCTTACGATCCCCCAAAACGAGAAGTTAAGAGCATAATGAAAATACTGGTATGTGTGAAACGCGTGCTCGACCCTCAGGTCAAGGCGCGTGTTAAAGCAGATGGTTCCGGTGTCGATCTGGCTAATGCCAAGATGACGATGAATCCATTCGATGAAAATGCACTGGAAGAGGCATTGCGACTGCGTGAAGCCGGTTTGGCCGAGGAAATCATCGTGGTTTCTGTCGGGGGCGGTAAAACCGACGAAACCCTGCGCCACGGTTTGGCGATGGGCGCCGATCGGGCGATTCAGATAGTTACCGATGAAACCCTGGAACCCCTGGCGATCGCCAAGGTGTTGAAGGCGATTGTTGATCAGGAAAAACCCGGCCTGGTGCTGGCAGGTAAACAGGCGATCGACGATGATTCCAACCAAACCGCACAAATGCTGTCGGCGTTGCTGGGCTGGTCGCAAAGTACTTTCATCTCCGATTTCAAACTCGACGGCGATAGTGCTATCACTATTCGCGAAGTAGATGCTGGTCTCGAAACTATTAAGATTAAAATGCCCGCGGTGATAAGCGTCGATTTACGTCTCAATGAGCCACGCTATGTCAAATTGCCCGACGTCATGAAAGCCAAGCGCAAGCCCATGGACAAGATCGAGCTGGATAGCCTGGGGCTTGATACCGCCAACCGAATGACCACCCTTCAGGTCGATGAACCCGAAGGCCGTGCCGCCGGCATAATTGTGAGTAGCGTCGCTGAGCTGGTCGATAAATTACGCAACGAAGCGAAGGTGATCTGACATGACTAATCTAGTAATCGTTGAACACGACAACAATGAAATTGCCGCCGCTACTTTGCATACGATTACTGCGGCACAGCAAATTGGGGGAGATATTGACCTGCTAATCGCGGGTGAAAATTGCCAGGCAGTTGCCGAGGCCGCAGCTCAAATTGTCGGCATTTCCACGGTTAAGGTTGCCGACAATGCGATGTTTGCTCATCACCAGGCCGAGAACCTGGCCAACTTGATCGTCGAAAACGCGAAAGGCTATAGCCATGTGCTGGTAGCAGCGACCACTTTCGGCAAAAACGTATTACCACGTGCCGCTGCATTGCTGGACATGGCTCAGATCTCAGAAATTGTCGAAGTCAAATCAGCCGATACATTCGTGCGTCCGATTTACGCGGGTAACGCGCTCGCAACGGTGCAATCTTCCGATGCGATCAAGATGATCACGGTTCGAATTATCAGTTTCGAGGCAGCCGTTGAAAGCGGCGGTTCAGCTACCATCGAAGCGATTAGTAGCGGCACTGATTCTGGTCTTTCAAGCTGGCTGTCACAGGCAGTCTCCTCTAACGACCGCGTAGATCTCACCTCTGCTAGAATTGTCATTTCCGGCGGTCGTGGGATGCAAAGTGGTGACAATTTCGCGATGCTACAGGCGGTAGCAGACAAACTCGGTGCAGCCGTGGGAGCGTCACGCGCGGCGGTTGATTCGGGCTTCGTACCCAACGAATATCAAGTTGGGCAAACCGGCAAGGTAATCGCCCCTGATTTGTATATCGCGGTTGGTATTTCTGGCGCGATCCAGCATCTGGCGGGCATGAAGGAATCCAAGGTAATCGTCGCGATCAATAACGATAGCGATGCACCGATTTTCCAGGTGGCCGACTATGGGCTAGTCGCCGATTTATTCGAAGCATTACCCGAGCTCGAAGCGGCTTTGTAATATTGATATCGGATATTAGGGGTACTAAGTCCAGAGACGAATTTAGCTGTAGAAACTCAGGCACGCAGACATGAGTAAATACTCGATATTCTCGCTCGCGCGCAACGCGTTGAGCTATCACCAGAACTGGCCCGAAGCCTGGCGTAGCCCCGAGCCCAAAAAAAAATATGATGCGATTATCGTCGGTGGTGGCGGGCACGGGCTGGCCACTGCTTATTACCTGGCTAAAGAGCATGGGATGAGCAATATCGCAGTACTCGAAAAAGGCTGGATCGGCGGCGGCAATACCGGGCGCAATACCACCATAGTGCGTTCAAATTATTTATGGGATGAATCGGCCCATCTGTACGAAAAATCGATGAAGCTTTGGGAAGGCCTGAGCCAGGACCTGAACTACAACGTTATGTTCAGCCAACGCGGAGTTTACAGCCTGGGGCACAGCTTACAGGACATGCGCGATATCGAACGCCGGGTAAATGCCAATCGTCTTAATGGTATCGATGGTCATGTGGTCAGTGCAGAGGAAATCAAACAGGCCATTCCGGCGATTAATATTGACCAGGACTGCCGTTACCCAATACTCGGGTC
>JADFJT010000092.1 GCA_022566015.1 Pseudomonadota bacterium
AGAAAAACTCTGATGTGTCAGAGTTTTCGTGGTAGGTGGGCAGGTTTTTGCTCCTCGGCAGTTGCTCCTGCACTGCTCTAATAAGTTACATGACCGCCATGGATGGTGGAAATGCAATAGGGATGTAGGAACATCCCTTGCCCATGTAACGATGCAAAACCTGCATTTCCCACTTCCATATGGGTCAAGTGCTACCAAAATCGATACCTGTAAGGTATTGATTTTGCAAGTAAAATGAAAATCACATTTTTCATTTTATGCCCTCTGGCAATTCAGGACGAATTGTTCAGAGGTTCCTTAGATAAATCCGACCCGTCGCGCTATTGGGTATTTCTGGGCGGCAAGCCAGTATGTTGAGTAAGAATGCGGCCCTTTTGCGGTTGTGACCTGCTCCCTCGCTTGCCGGCAGAACTATTTTTCTTTCTCGGACTGTGGTAGTCGGTAGACGTCGAAGCCTGGTGGGCTGGCACTAACTGCCCCTTGCCGCTGCCGATCAAATCTTCTCTGCCCATCGATTTAAGAGCTTTGCGCAGCTGCGGCCAGTTTTTTGGGTCGTGGTATCGGAGAAATGCCTTGTGCAATCGACGTCGTATTTCGCCTTTGGCGGTGATCACTGTTTCGCTATCGCGCTTCACCCGTTTTAACGGATTTTTCCCAGTATGGTACATCGCGGTAGCAGTCGCCATCGGTGAGGGATAGAAATTCTGCACCTGGTCGGCCTTGAACCCATTAGCCTTTAACCACAGTGCGAGATTCAACATGTCTTCGTCGGTGGTGCCTGGGTGAGCCGCAATAAAATAGGGAATCAGATACTGCTTTTTGCCCGCTTTTTTCGAGAACTTTTCGAACAGGTTTTTGAAGCGATCATAGCTTCCCATACCAGGTTTCATCATCTTCGACAACGGGCCCGTTTCGGTATGCTCGGGTGCGATTTTCAGGTAGCCGCCCACATGATGAGTGACCAGCTCCTCGACGTATTCTGGCGATTCGACCGCGAGGTCGTAGCGTAGTCCTGAACTGATTAAAACCTTTTTAATCCCTTCGATCCCGCGCGCGCGGCGGTATAGTCCGATCAGGGCTGAATGGTCGGTATTGAGGTTTTTGCAGATACCGGGGTAGACGCAGGAGGGTCTTCGACAGGCAGACTCAATAGACCTTGACTTGCAGGCAATACGGTACATATTGGCGGTTGGGCCGCCAAGGTCGGATATCACGCCAGTAAACCCCGGTACTTTGTCGCGTATCGCTTCAATTTCACGCACAATCGAATCTTCCGAACGATTCTGGATAATTCGCCCCTCGTGTTCGGTGATCGAACAAAAGGTGCAGCCGCCGAAACATCCGCGCATGATACTGACCGAAAAACGAATCATTTCATAGGCCGGTATGCGTACGTTTTTATATACCGGATGCGGTTGCCTGGCGTAATCAAAACCAAAAACATAGTCCATTTCTTCGGTGGTTAATGGAATCGGCGGTGGATTAAACCAAATTTTCCGGCCACCCTGGTTTTGTACCAGTGCGCGGGCATTACCGGGATTAGTTTCCAGGTGTAGTACACGGCTCGCATGCGCGTACAAAACTGGGTCACGACTCACATCGTTGAACGATGGCAGGCGAATTACCGTCTTCATGCGCTCCTGTAATTTGTGCTGCAATCTGTCCAGCTTCCCACTAAAGGTAATCTCGACAGCTTTGGTGGTATTCTGCTTTTCGTCGCAGCTTGACTGATCGATAATTTCGTACGGGCTGTGGCGTTTTTCCAGCCTGCCCGGCTTATCGACGTTGGTCGAATCCATCACTTGCCAGTCGTCGGGGATATCCTTGATGAAAAATGCAGTACCGCGGACATCATTAATAGCGCTAATGTCCTCGCCTAGTGACAGGCGATGGGCGATTTCTACGATGGCTCTTTCGGCATTGCCGTAAAGCAGCATGTCGGCCCTGGCATCGGCTAATATCGAGCGGCGTACCTTGTCCTGCCAGTAATCGTAATGAGCAATACGCCGCAATGAGGCTTCAATTCCGCCGATTATGATAGGTACGTCTTTATAAGCTTCACGGCATCGTTGTGAATACACCAGCGAACAGCGGTCGGGCCGTCTACCACCGATGTCATCGGGCGAATAAGCATCATCCGATCGAATCTTACGATCCGCGGTATAACGGTTGATCATCGAGTCCATGTTGCCGGCGGTGATACCAAAAAAAAGATTGGGTCTACCGAGAACCTTGAACGGCTCAGCCGATTGCCAGTCGGGTTGATCGATAATGCCGACTCTGAACCCCTGGGCTTCGAGCAAGCGACCGACGATCGCCATGCCAAAGCTTGGATGATCGACATAGGCATCGCCAGTGACGATGATGATGTCGCAACTATCCCACTCAAGCTGATCCATTTCCGCGCGCGAAATTGGCAGAAAAGGGGCAGTACCGAAACACTCGGCCCAGTACAGCGGGTAGTGATTGAGGGGTTTAGCCTGATTTGAAAACGAAATTTGCATAGGTGCGGGATTCTACCCGATAATGGGGCCGATGGTTATCTTGATCGTAACTTGCTTAAATATAAAATTCCTCTATATCTAATGTCGTGAACGATGTACTTATAGAGAGTGCGCGTGCGTTGGTTTTGCTCGGCCTGATAGTTTTTATCTGGCACTCTGGCCGACATCGCGCTGGCGTTACCCACCAGGGCAGGGCTGGGGCATGATACAGGCTGGTTTTTGCCTGCTTTTGTTCGCAAGCGTCCTCGACATTACCGACAACTTTCCGTCACTCGATCAATATGTGGTGATGGGTGATACGCCTACCGAAGCATTTTTAGAGAAAATCGTCGGGTACCTGGGGGGATTCGTGGTACTTGGCATCGGATTGGTGCGGTGGATTCCAACCATACAACGCTTGTCCGACGAAATCGAGCTACGAAAGGAGGCTCAACAGGCGCTAGAAGAAAATGCAACCTGGTATACGATGGCGGCCCAGGCCGCAACACTCGGCCATTGGCACTTCGACGCAATCAAGGACGCGTACATAGATATTTCTAACGAATACGCAAAAATATTTGGCTACAGTGTCGACGATTTTTTGGATCGGTACCGAGGTCTCGACGATGATATGAAACTGGTGCATCCGGATGACAGGCAAAGAGTGCTCGACTACTACCATTTAAACCGGGATTATGCAGTGATAGATTACCGTATTCTTCACCAGGATGGTGAATTTCGGCACGTCCGCGAAATCACGAAACTCACTCGCGATGCGTCTGGAATTGTTGTAGAAGCGATGGGTACCTTGCAGGATGTTACCGAATTAAAGAATGCTCAATTTGAGGCCGAACAGGCGACCCGGGCTAAATCCGAGTTCCTTTCCCGTATGAGCCATGAGCTTCGCACACCAATGAATGCGGTACTCGGTTTTGCCCAGTTACTGGAACTAGACACGTCGTTAAACGAAAATCAGAAGAAATACGTAGGTCATATCAATGACGGGGGAAAACACCTACTGTCATTAATAAATGAAATACTCGACCTGGAGCGCATCGAGGCTGGTAAAATAGAATTGAATATGGAGCCGGTTAACCTGAGTGAAATCATGCAGGAGTGCGAGCAGCTTACGCAATCCTTGACAAAAAAACACCAGGTACCGCTAAAGAATCTGATACCGGCAGGCAGCCCTGTGCTGGTGTGGGCTGACAAGATGCGGCTCAAGCAGGCGTTGATCAACCTGGTCACCAACGCAGTCAAATATAATCGCGAAGATGGGCAGGTTGAAGTGAGTTGTGAAGATGCGGTAAACGGGCAGATATGTATCAAGGTGAGGGATACTGGTCTGGGCATTAGCGAGGAAGATATGACCAATTTATTCGAACCATTCTCGCGCCAGGGTGCCGAGAAAAGCGATATTGAAGGCACCGGTATCGGGCTTACGATTACCAGAAAGCTGGTAGAAATTATGGGGGTTAAACTGCACGTCGAATCCGCCCCTGGTACAGGCAGTACCTTCTCGATAGTGCTTCGGACAGGTACCTGAAAGTAATAGTTCAGCTTACCAGCGAATCAGTCCACCCTGGCCAGTACAGCCGATAGAATTTCGCCTAACGTCTCACGGAGTCGTTTTGCCGCCGCGACATTATAATGCCACGGTGGTTTTTCGGTCATGTAGTTACACTGTGCCAGCTCCATTTGAATCGCATGGTAACCACGACTCGGATCACCGTAGTGACGCGTGGTCCACCCACCCTTGAAACGCCCGTTGACTACGTGCGTGAAATGCGTGGCCCTGGCGCAGATATCAACCACGCTGGACTCGATGCCGGGGTCACAGGAAACCCCGCCATTTGTGCCTATATTAAAATCTGGCAGCTTACCATCGAACAGATAAGGCACTTGTGAGCGAATCGAATGGCAGTCGTAAAGCACGACATAGCCATGGTTCTGGTGCACTCGTTCCAGTTGTTCGATCAGCGCATCGTGATAGGGTTGATGGTATTTTTGCTGGCGTTCGCGAATTTCAGCCAGGTCGGGTTCCTGGCCATCGCGATAGATTGGATTCCCATCAAAGGTAGTCGTCGGGCACAGGCTCGTGGTGTTCTGTCCCGGATAGAGCGATTCATCGGAAGGGTTCCGGTTGGCATCGATGACGTAGCGATGGATCGGAGTGCTCACCACTGTCGCATTGTCGAGCAGGCCCTGGTACAAACGTGATATATGCCAATCGGTGTCTTCCAGTGCTTTCCCAGTGTCGTTTAAACGCCGATGAATATCCGATGGTATTTCGGTCCCACCGTGTGGCTGCGCGAGCACCAGCGGACTGTCGCCCGATTCTACATGGATCTTCATCCGATACTGAGTTGGGGCAATAGACTTTCGTCTTCTAGTGCGGCGATGATTTTTCGCTGCATCACCAGATCTTTTACCGCTTCGATATCATTGGCCAGATAGCGATCCTGCTCCAGTCGTTTCGACTTTGTGCGGACTTCCCTCATCACCTTAAGCAGAGCGGGGCTGGTTTCTATCGGTGCGCGGAACTCGATACCCTGCACGCCAGTAAGCAACTCGATAGCGATAATATGGGCCAGATTATGGTTCATAGCGCCTAGCCGGCGTGCTGCGTGGCAAGCCATCGATACGTGATCTTCCTGGTTCGCGCTGGTAGGCGTCGAGTCTATCGATGCGAGGGCTGCTCTTTGTTTATTCTCCGACATCAATGCAGCCGATGTCACTTCGGCATTCATAAACCCGGAATTTAAACCGGGGTCTGGCGATAAAAATGCCGGCAGGCCATAGCTTTGCGCCGGGTCAACCGTGGTGGCGATGCGGCGTTCGGTAATCGAACCGATTTCGGCGATCACCATCGCACACTGATCGGCCGCGAACGCTATCGGCTCGGCGTGAAAGTTTCCACCGGACAAGATTGAACCGTCTGCGACCACCACAATTGGATTGTCGGTCACCGCGTTGGATTCAATTTCGAGCGTCCTGCTAACCTGGCGCAACTGGTCGATGCAGGCGCCCATCACCTGGGGTTGGCAGCGAATACTGTAAGGGTCTTGTACGCGTTCGTCATTCTGGCGGTGGGACTCGCGGATAGACGAACCGGCGAGCAGGCCACGCAGCGAAGCGGCGGCATCGATCTGACCCTGCATGCCTCGAAGTGCATGAATTTCTGGCCGAAATGGAGCAGTCGAATCCATCAAGGCGTCGGTGGTGATAGCACCCGAAATCAACGCGGTTTGCGCCAGGCTCCAGGCATCAAACAGGTTGGCGAGTGCCAGTGCGGTTGAAACCTGGGTGCCATTGATCAGGCCCAGACCTTCCTTGGGCCCCAGTTCGATGGGCTCGAGTCCGGCAGCTTCCAGAGCCTCGATAGCGGGCATGGGTTGCCCCTGAAATCGAGCTTCACCTTCGCCTAGTAGTACTGCGGCAAGATGGGCTAGTGGGGCAAGATCGCCCGAAGCACCGACCGAACCCTTCTCCGGAATAACCGGCAACAGGTCTTTTTGTAAAAATAATTCGATCTGTTTGATCAACGACCAACGAACACCCGAAGCCCCGCGGCCAAGCGATAGAATTTTCAGTACCATCACCAGGCGCACGATATTATCCGGCAACGCCTTGCCCACCCCGCAACAATGCGACAATATCAGGTTTCGTTGCAACTGGGTCGTCTGATGCGCCGGAATGCGAGTGTTCGCGAGTTTGCCAAAGCCCGTATTGACTCCATACACCGCGACATCGCCATCGGCGGCCGCCTGGATGATTGCGCTTGCAGCATCGACCTGGATTTTGCACGAGGAATCGAGGCTGATATCCAGGTCTTCACGATAAACGCGACACAAATCTTCCAGCGTCATCGACCCGGGCTTGAGTAAAAGTTTTTGTCGCATCTTAATCCGCCAGCTGATCCAGGGTTTGTCTGTAATTTTGCGCAATACTGTCTTCTTCGGCGTGATGGCCGCCCTCGATGACTTTTCGCCCGCCGACGTAAACGTCTTTGACCAGATTTTGATTACCGGAAAATATCCAGCTATCGAGCAGTTCGTCCTGTGTGCGCCCATACAGGCGCGGGTGCTGATCATCGAGTACCACGAAATCTGCGCGGTAACCTGTTTCGATGCTGCCTATCATGCGCCCACAGGCCTGCGCACCGCCACGAAAAGCACCTTCAAGCAAGTTACGCCCGGTATGAACCCGCGATGCCGAACCTAGCAGATTGCGTTTGCCGGTAATCAGGCGTTGACCATATTCGAGCCATCGCAATTCCTCGACCGGGTCGATCGATATATGGCTGTCGGAACCGATGGCCCAGCGTCCCTTTGTCTCCATATAATCAATTGCATTAAACAAACCATCGCCGAGGTTGGCTTCGGTGGTTGGGCATAGTCCGGCGATACATCCGCTTCGCGCCATCGTTTTGGTTTCATCGGCGCTCATATGAGTCGCATGAATTAGGCACCATTTCTGATCGACATCAAAGTGGTTGAATAACCACTGCACCGGACGTTGTTGGCTCCAGGCCAGACAGTCGTCGACTTCTTTGCTTTGTTCGGCAATATGAATGTGTATCGCTGCGAGCTTATCGGTAGCGCATTCGTCGATGACCTGTTGCAGTAATTCCTGGTTCACCGCACGCAGCGAATGCGGTGCGATACCGACCGAGGTATTGGCATTTTGGCTTGAGTCTTTCTGTAAGGCTTCAACGATTCGGATAAAACCCTCGGCGTCATTTAAAAACCGTTTTTGTCCCGGTACCGGATCAGCACTGCCAAATCCACCGTAGCGGTAGAGTACCGGCAATGCGCTAAATCCCAATCCGACTTCGCTCGCGGCCTGCATGCACTGTTGGCTCATTTCGGCCCGGTTGTCATAGGCCTTGCCATCAACATCATGGTGCAGGTACTGAAATTCACCCACACAGGTATAACCGGACTTGAGCATTTCGAGGTAGAGTTGGGCAGCGATACGGTGTAAATGATCTGGCTGGATTCGTTCCAGATAGTGATACATTATCTTTCGCCAGGTCCAGAAACTGTCTGTTGCGCTGTCGCCTGATTGACCGGCACGTTCACCCAGTCCCGACATCGCGCGTTGATGCGCGTGCGAGTGGATGTTGGGTATCCCCGGGATTAAGACGCCGATACGTTCGCCACTTTGCCAGGGCACACCGCTTGATATCTGATCGATATCACCCGATGGATGGACTCGTATTTCGACGTCTTCGGCCCAGCCATTGGCGAGCAGGGCCGATGCCGCCCAGAGTTTTAAAGCCATGTATTAACCTGCAAACCAGTGTTCACTTTGGCACCCAAACAAGTCTTGCGATACCTGTCGAATCAGCGTAACATACTTGTCTATACAAGTATAGCGGTCTATGGACTATGGCGCAAACCCTCTTCATCAACGCACGTATCGCCACCATGAGCGACGAATCCGGCTATGGCCTGATCGATGATGCAGCAATGCTGGTTGATGGGCGAAACATCGAGTGGGTGGCTCCGATGGGGCAGGCGAATCTTCCGAAAAATGTCGATCGGATCGATTGCGAAGGACGATTGATGACACCCGGCTTGATCGACTGTCATTCGCACCTGGTTTATGGCGGCAATCGAGCCGACGAATTCGAATTGCGCCTCGAAGGGGCCAGCTATGAGGAAATTGCACGACGGGGCGGGGGAATTGTGTCTACCGTAAAAGCAACACGCGCGGCGTCCGAGTCGGAGCTACTGGCACAGACCAGGCCACGGCTCGAACAGCTACTCGGCGAAGGGGTTACCACGATGGAAATCAAGTCAGGTTATGGGCTCGATTGTGAGAGTGAAATTAAAATATTACGCGTAGCCAGGAAACTGGGTGAGTTATATCCGCTTCGAATAGAAAAAACATTTCTGGGTGCGCACGCGCTGCCACCCGAGTTTTTTGGGCAGGCGGATGACTATATCGAGTTAATTTGCAAAGAAATGCTACCCAAAGCTCATGCCGAAAACCTGGTCGATGCGGTTGATGTTTTCATCGAATCGATCGCGTTCGATCTCAGGCAGGCACAAAGAGTATTCGATATCGCCATAGAACTAGGCCTGCCGATCAAGGCGCACGTCGAACAATTGAGCGATCTGGGGGGATCGGTGATGGCGGCCAGGCTAGGCGCACTGTCGGTTGACCATATCGAATATTTGAAAGCTTCCGACGTGCCACAACTGGCACAACACAATACGGTCGCGGTACTGTTGCCGGGGGCATTCTATGTGTTACGCGAAACCCGGCACCCGCCGATCGAAGCCCTGCGATTACACCAGGTTCCGATCGCAATCGCCACCGACGCCAACCCCGGTAGTTCGCCGGTGAGCTCGCTGTTATTGATAATGAATATGGCCTGTACTTTATTTCGTTTGACACCCCGAGAAGCCTTGCGCGGCGTCACGATCAATGCGGCTAAGGCATTGGGGCTGGATGCAGTAGTTGGCTCTTTGCAGGCGGGTAAGCAGGCCGACCTGGTAATTTGGGATGTGGACAAGCCATCGGAGCTCGCGTATCAAATTGGCCTCAACCCCTGCGCGGCGGTGATGCAGGCGGGTCATTGGCGTAAGCCCCTGATGGAGCTAGCCGCATGAACGCAATAATCGACAGCTTCGATGCTATCGATAAAAGCGCACCGCAACCGCTGTATCAGCAAATCAAGAACACCATTCATCGCAAGATAAAAAGCAGTGAATGGAAATCGGGGCAAAAACTGCCGTCTGAAAATGAACTGGTCGCGGCGTTGCAGGTTAGCCGGATGACTATCCACCGCGCGTTACGTGAGCTCACCCAGGAAGGCTTGATCAAGCGGGTTCATGGGATTGGTTCGTTTGTGGCCGATGCACCCCGGCACGCGAGTCTGATCGAACTCAGAGATATCGCGGCCGAAGTAACCGAAAGTGGAAAGCAGCACAGTTCCCGGGTGCTGGCGCTAAATACCAAACTGGCCGATGAGGCTATAGCACGTAGTATGCAAGTTGCGCGCGGCACGTCGCTGTATTTTCTGAATGCGGTGCATTACCAGGACGATATTCCGATTCAACTGGAAGCGCGCTATGTAAACCCAGAGCTGGTACCAAATTTTTTACAACAGGATTTTAGCGTGACGACTTCCACCAGTTTTCTGCTTAGTCAATTTAGACCGCAGGAAATGGAGCATATCGTCCGAGCAATCATGCCGGATACGCGGACCTGCACTAAGCTTCGTATCGAACCGGGAGAACCCTGCCTGCAACTATCACGTCGAACCTGGAGCAATAATCAGGTCGTCACCCATGTCACCATGACCTACCCCAGCAGTCGATACGACCTGGGGGCGCGTTATGCGGTTAATGACTTCCAAATGCGCCAGTAACGCACTTTACTCAGAGAATATTTAAATGCCCTCAGATCGTACCGACAATAGTCGCAAGATTCGTGCGCCGCGCGGTTCTAAACTGACCTGTAAAAGCTGGTTAACCGAGGCACCGTATCGAATGATTCAGAATAACCTGGACCCGGAAGTGGCCGAGAAACCCGAGCAATTGATCGTCTATGGCGGCATTGGCCGGGCTGCACGCAACTGGGAATGCTTCGACAAAATTCTCGAATGCCTGAAACAACTGGAAGACGACCAAAGCCTGCTGATCCAGTCGGGTAAGCCAGTCGGCGTGTTTCGAACCCATGTCGATGCGCCGCGCGTACTCATTGCCAACTCCAATCTGGTGCCCGCCTGGGCAAACTGGGAGCATTTCAACGAACTCGATCGCAAGGGGTTGATGATGTATGGCCAGATGACCGCCGGATCCTGGATTTACATCGGTAGCCAGGGCATCGTCCAGGGTACTTACGAAACCTTTGTCGAAGCTGCTCGGCAGCATTTCAACGGTAATCCCGGCGGAAAATGGATAGTCACCTCCGGGCTCGGCGGGATGGGCGGTGCTCAGCCACTGGCGGCGACGATGGCAGGATTTAGCATGCTGTGTATCGAATGCGATGAAAGTCGCATCGAATTTCGTCTACGCTCGAAATACCTGGACAAGCGTGCGCAATCGCTGGACGAAGCGCTCGAAA
Source organism: Pseudomonadota bacterium (assembly GCA_022566015.1). Taxonomy (GTDB): domain Bacteria; phylum Pseudomonadota; class Gammaproteobacteria. The sequence goes on from JADFJT010000092.1 coordinate 10,566, forward strand.
TGATCGACGTGGCAGGCGTGAAGGGCGAAGCGGTATCGGTCGGGTTGCTCGGCAATGGCGCCGAAATTCTGCCCGAGATGGTCAGGCGTGGTATTAAACCCGATATGGTGACCGATCAAACTTCGGCGCACGACCCGGTTAATGGCTACCTGCCGATCGGCTGGACTATGGAACAATGGGCGATGAAGCGCAATAGCGACCCCGAACTGGTCGCACTTGAAGCACGAAAGTCGATGGTGGTTCACGTTCGTGCAATGCTCGACTTCCATAATCAGGGGATCGCTACCGTCGATTACGGTAACAATATCCGGCAGGAGGCGTTCAACCTGGGGGTTAAGGATGCATTCGACATCCCGGGCTTCGTCCCCGCCTATATTCGGCCTTTATTTTGCCGAGGTGTGGGTCCGTTTCGATGGGTCGCTCTATCCGGTGACCCCGAGGATATTTACAAAACCGACGCTAAAGTGAAGGAATTGATTCCAGACGATGCACACCTGCATCACTGGCTCGATATGGCGAAATCACGTATTAGTTTTCAGGGTTTGCCCGCGCGAATTTGCTGGGTAGGTCTCGGTGAACGTGACCGGCTTGGTCTGGCGTTCAACGAAATGGTCGAGTCCGGCGAACTGAAAGCCCCGGTGGTGATCGGCCGAGATCATCTCGACTCGGGGTCTGTCGCAAGCCCCAACCGGGAAACCGAAGCGATGATCGACGGTTCCGATGCAGTATCCGACTGGGCGCTATTAAACCTGATGTTGAGCACCTCTAGCGGCGCGACCTGGGTATCGTTTCACCATGGCGGCGGAGTCGGCATGGGCTACGCCCAACATGCCGGGCTGGTAATCTGTTGTGACGGCACCGATGCCGCCGCCGAGCGCATCAAGCGCGTACTATGGAACGATCCCGCCAGTGGTGTAATGCGCCATGCCGATGCCGGCTACGAAGAAGCTAAAGCTTGCGCGCGGGAGCATGGGTTGAATTTAGGGGCTATTGACGTAGAGTGAGTTAAAAAACGAGACCACCTTATCGAAGTGGATACTTAAGAAATCATGTCCCCTGTAGATACTGTAACCCGTCGATAAACTTGAGTGGAACTATAATCAAGCTAAGGAGAT